>CAYWUC010000234.1:0-1809 GCA_964461395.1 uncultured bacterium | reverse complement strand
CGACTCATATAGGGCGATGTCTAAGGTAAGGCTGGCAACTGGGGCGAAGTCGTAACAAGGTAGCCGTGCCGGAAGGCGCTGCTGGATCACCTCCTTTCTACGGAGTAAAACTCCATTAGAAATAGTAAATGATGTGTATATCAAACCCAGACAACTATTCAATTATCAATCAATACTTTAAAGTATATATATTAAAGTTCTTCTCGATTGATTTTTCACTTATCTGTTTCTTGAATAATATAAAAATGCTATAATTAGACTAGCGTTGTTATTTATTGTGGTCAGCTCGTTGGTTCGTCGGATGATTTAAAAAACCACAATTCCTGTATGTTCTAAATGTTAGCAAAGCGCTTAGCCTTTGGCTTTTAGCTATTAGCTAAAAAAAATTTCATTACTCTTTATGGGGAGGGTGGTTTAGAGCTAAAAGCAAAATGCTAAAAGCTAATCGCTTGTTTTTTAGGGTATAAAAGAAATTGAGAGGGTTTTACTTAAACCCTCTGGTCCTGTAAATATTGTTCCAAGAGAAATATTTATACTTTGGTGCTTTATGTTTGCCCCAAAAGAAAAACCAGCTAAATTAGAATTTTCTATACCGTTGAGTTGCCCTGTTTTTCCGTTATAACCGATAGTGAGGCCAAAAATCTTGTTAATATCATATGAAACGAAAGAACATAATTGAAATTTTGAACTGTATTCCAGAGAAAAAGCCAAATTATCTTTTTCTAAAAGTCCTCCGAATCTAGATTCTACCGGAAAAATTTCTTTTTCTACTAAGAAAGCCTTAATTTGTTTTCCAAGGTTTCGAACATAGAGTGAAAAAGATAGTATATCATTTAAAGCGTAAATGCCGCCTATGTCTATTCCCAGCCCATAGCTAACGTATTCATCCACAGCTGTGTAGGGCAAGAGAACTTTCGCTCCAATAATATATTCGTTAGTCTCCCAGTTTCCTGCTATTACGGGTGTGGCGGATTGATAGTTGAAATTCCCGATAGAATTACCCATCATATCTGTTTTGTCCATGCTTTCAGAATGCATCAATTGTACGCCAAAACCGATATTGAAATTATTTTTTTTCCATGTTTTACCGAAAGATCCAAAAATATTGCCCGAGTAATCGTAAGCTGACGCGATATAAGCGTTTTCTCCCATACCCGCGGGGTTCCAGAAAAGATTTTCAGGTTCGTTTCTGAGTGTGGAAAAAGCCGTACCGGAATAGAAGACTTTTCCGTTATATGGAAGAGTTAAATAAGTAAAAGAAAGCAATATTAATATGTTCATTCTACGGTAACCGATTTAGCCAAGTTTCTCGGTCGATCCACATCTCTTCCGTTTAATACCGCTATATGATACGCGAATAGTTGTAATGGTATACTTACAAGGATAGGAGAAAGGTTTTCTTCGCACTCAGGTATATAAATTACATCGTTTCCCAGTTTTTTTATAATTTCGTCTCCTTCTGTTCCTATCACAATAACTTTTGCTTTTCTGGATTTCAATTCCTCGATATTACTTAACATTTTGTCATAAACAGAAGATTTTGTTGCTATTGCAACAACAGGGCTTCCTTCGGAGATAAGGGCAATTGGACCATGTTTCATTTCTCCCGCCGGGTAACCTGTCGCGTGAATATAAGAGATTTCTTTAAGCTTTAAAGCGCCTTCTAGGGCAGTCGGATAATTTATTCCTCTTCCTATAAACATAAAGTCTTTAGCATCCTTGAATTTCTTTGCTATTTCTTTTATTTCGTTCTCTTTCGCGAGTATCTTGTCTATTTTTTTCGGAAGTTTTTTTATATTTTCAATTTTT
>CAYWUC010000233.1:0-3344 GCA_964461395.1 uncultured bacterium | reverse complement strand
CGCTCTTGCTTTTGTAACATTTTCGAATAACTCTTTTTCGTGCTTTGCGTAACCTTTTACCGTGTTAATAAGATTAGGTATTAGATCATATCTTCTTTTTAATTGAACATCGACATCACTCCAGGCATTGGCGCAAAGATTCTTTAGCTTTATAAATCCATTGTAAGTAGCTATAACAAAGCCTACTACGGCTACAATAAACGCTATTAATACTATATTTAACATTATTTACCTCCTTTGTTTTATTAAAGTATTCATCTCTTCAATTATTTAATATTTAAAATACTCTTTTTTCTCGCAGAAGTCAACATTCCAATAAGAATCAATAGAAAACCCATCCATTGAATTTCAGAAGACAGGTTATATCTTTCAGAAATTACTGACAGCAATACTCCTATTATCATAAAACTCCAAGGTGAAATTACTTTTATTCTTTGTTTTAACTCATTTCTTGTCGTTGTTGAAATAGATTTATTACTATTCCTAAGCAATTTTGGTTTTTCTACTCTCTTAAAGAATTCTTTAAAACCTAGAAATTCCTTTAAAGCTTTTAATCCTCTTTTAGTCCTTTTGGGCATTAACGGAGTAAAAATCATTACAACAAAACCGCTAGCAATTATGCCCAATGAAGGATAAAACAACCATTTAAAAAAAGACACATAATGAAAAATCACACAGGTAAAACTGGTTAAAAAACAACCTAAGAGTACTAATCCCCAACCTAATTGAAAATATTTGTCTTTGGTTCTCAAGATATTATCGCAGAAGTAATTTTTTCTTTCTAATTCTTTATAAAGAGACTCTTGTACTTTATAAATATCAGAGTAATCATAATATTTCCATGTGGCTGTTAGTTCGGATTTAAGAAACTCTGTTTCCTTGTGTCTATTTAATAGCTGCAAATACATTTTCAAATACTCGGGTATGTTATTTTCTATATCTTTTACGATTCTAACATTAAAATCTTCAAGGGTAGAGTTGTTTCCAACTTTTTCAAAAGACAAATACCCTAGATGTTCTAATTCTATTAGAATAGAGGATATAATATTTAAAGGGGTTTTTTGTTTCTGTATTATTGACTTTTCAACATCTGTGAGCTTGGAAAAGTCTTCGTCAACCTTGTAAGTGACAGGAATGATACCTACAGATAAATCTTTCCCATGTCGGTACCAATATATTAAGAGGGCAATAAAGGTTAATAAAGGTAATAAAATACCTAATGCAAGGCTAAAAGTATTATTAAATATTTCAAATACCATATTTACCTCTCTCGGTTTTTATAAATATTACTACTTTTAACCTTAAATATTCATTAAATTAAATCTACAAGTGGGGGCAAATTGAACCATTCGGCGGCTGTTATTACTCTTTTACGATTTTCATAAACTACATCGTAAAAACTTCCCATATGCTCCCTGAATTTTCTTTCTCTTAGTAGGTGATGATCGTAAATCATAACATCGAAATCTACCTCTTTTACTATTCTTGAAACGTTTTCTATGCACCTGTCCAGATTTATTTGATTAAACATGTAACCTAAAAGATAAGTGGATGGACCGTCGAGTATTATTATATTTGGGTTTTCATCTATTATCCACTCTGCGTAATCTTCAATATTCGGACCCATAATATCCGAGGAGAAAAAGACTTTTTTTCCACCTCTTTTTATGATAACCGGTTCTACCCAGCCGGTTTTGGCGTACTCGATTCCATGAAAACGAGTTCCGGGAAAGCAAAGAGTCGTTTTCCCGAAATTTATCTCTCCTTTTTTTATAAAATTTATGCTGGTTTTTGCTACTTTAATTTCGGTTAACCACTCTTCTTTGAGCCAGCCTTCAACACTTTTATACATATTTGCTTTCCACATTTTCAATAACTCATTGTGTCTTTCTGTGTAATCGCCGAAATCTTTTTGTTGCGCTAAAATCAACTTATTATAGGGATCCTCATAGTTCTTATTTTCCGGTTCCTTTTTAAAATCTTCTATTTTGAAAATATTTTCGAATAGTGTAATAATATCCTGGTATAATATTCTGGCTCTTTTCCATTGCGAATAATTTATCCATTCGTTAGGATTTTTAATATATACAATTTTGTCAATGTAACTTTTAGAAAACTCGATAGGGCGTTTATGATGATCATAATGAAAATGAGATATTATCGTTATGTCGGCTTTTTTAGTATATTCTTTTACCCTTTCTTCTGCTGCATTTAAAAAATCTAATTTCTCTTCATCTTTTAATGGATAAGAATGCTGCATTATAGCGTATCCAGGGTCTATAATGATTTTTATTTCCGGCGTTTCTATATATGTACACATAGATTTCGCGCCCATAGAATCAAACCAAACCGGCAAAACTTCTATTTCACCGGTTTTCATTGTTTTTGTAAGGTCTTTATTTATATATTCTTCTGATTTCATGTTTTTAAATGATTACTCTGAAAGTAAAGCTTCTACAAAATCTTCTGCGCAAAAGGGAATTAAGTCCTCTTTTTCTTCTCCTATGCCGATATGTTCTACCGGTATTCCAATTTCATTGACAATTGAAATTATGATTCCGCCTTTCGCGGTGCCATCAAGCTTTGTTAAAGCGATTCCCGTTATCCCAATTGCTTCATTAAACTGTCTTGCTTGCGTAAGAGCGTTTTGTCCTGTTGTTCCGTCAACCACCAGAATGGTTTTCTGGGGTAAATCTTCCCGTTTTTTCTGCAGAACTTTTTTAATTTTTTTCATTTCTTCCATTAAGTCATCACGAGTATGCAGTCTCCCGGCTGTATCTATTAAAACATAATCTGCTTCTCTTGCTATCGCGGCATCGACCGCGTCGAAACATACAGCTGCCGGATCAGCTCCGTAATCGGATTGAATAACTTCCGAATTAATCCTCTCGCCCCATTTAACTAATTGCTCCACGGCACCCGTCCTAAAAGTATCTCCGGATGCTAAAAGTACGTGATTCCTATCGTTATTAAGCTTCCATCCCCTTTTTCCGAGAGTAGTGGTCTTCCCCACTCCGTTCACACCTACATATAACTCGACTATAGGTTTAGTATAAGAATTTTCCACGACCGGTTTTTTGAGTATATTTATTAATTCATCTTTTAACGTTGAAAAGTATTTATCGGGAGAAACTTTCTCAAGAGCTTCGATTAAAGAAACAGCAGTATCTATGCCGAAATCCGACTCTATTAATAGATTTTCGATATCGACTAAAGCTTCAGGATCTCTTTTCCCAAAAAGATTTCGTATTTTTTTGCTAAAATTATCTCTGGTTTTTTGTAGAGTTTTCTTTAGATTCACGTTCGGAGATTTCCCTTTCCAGTCTTTTTACATTTTCGGATAG
>CAYWUC010000232.1:0-2765 GCA_964461395.1 uncultured bacterium | reverse complement strand
ATATTTTTTGTTTACGGATTCAGCTATATCCGCGGTCATTTCCAAATGCTGTTTTTGGTCCTTTCCTATCGGTACGACATCGCTGTCGAATAAAAGTATGTCGGCAGCCATTAAAATAGGATAGGTGAAAAGACCCATATTGATATTGGCGTCAGGGTCTTCGTTTTTACTCGTATTTTCGTCTACTTTAGCTTTGTACGCGTGAGCGCGATTCATCAACCCTTTCGGAGTAAAGGCGGCCAATATGGTGGATAACTCAAAGGTCTCGGGTATATCCGATTGCTTATATATAAGACTTTTTTTAGGGTTTAGTCCGCACGCGAGCCAGCTTGCCGCGACTTCATAAGTCATATATTCTATTTTTTCTTTATCTTTTATCGCGTTCAGAGCGTGGTAGTCAGCTATAAAATATCTTGATTCATAATTTTCCGCTAAAGCCAGTGCCGGTTTTATGGCACCGAAATAATTCCCTATATGGGGCATTCCCGTAGGCTTTATACCTGTTAGTGATACTTTTTTAGCCATTTCTTATCCTCCGAAATTTAAAAAACTTTAATCACCAATTTGTCCCGATTTGATCATTCTTGCCTGTATATTAGGGCGTTTGTGTTCTATGTCAAGAGCACCATAGTCACTTGTCATTAGTCACTAGTCTCTTGTCAAAAAAAATAAAACCATTCGTGCAATTCGTGTTATTTGTTGTTTCTATTGGACATTATGGGTTGGGGTTTTTGACACATGACTCAAGACTCGTGACGCGTGACTCTATTTTTTTCGTGTGAGATTAATTAACGGCAGTATGGAATCGAATCCGTAGCGGCTACGTATCTCCAAAATTTTTCTTTCGAGATTAACCTTCTTCTTGTCCTGAAATAGAGAAGGCATTTTTGTTAATGCGGAAGCTCTTACACTTATAAGCCTTACCCATCTTTTGGGTATTTCGTTGAGGATTTCTTTTGTTATAGGATATATATCGGAAGCTAAATTTGTGGGAGAGATTTTTCTGTATTCTTCTTTCTCTCTGAAATCTGCGGCTCTGACGGTTACAGAAATTTTCGTCGCGTATACGTTTGATTTCTGCAGTTTTAATGCTACTTTTTCTGTCAAATAAAATAGCAGAGAATATAATTCGTCTAGATTTTTTGTGTCCTTTTCCAGAGTTTTCGATTTAGATATAGATTTTTGGGGTTGATTTTGTTCTATTTTACTGTAGCGAATTGATGTTATCCATTTGATTCCGGTTAACCCAAATTCTTTTAATATCTCTCTTTTCGGATAATTCAGTAATTCTCCGATGGTAAATATATTCATTTTACGGAGTTTTTCTTGTGAGTTTTTTCCTATGCCCGGAAATTTCGATACGGAAAGAGAAGAAACATATTTTTCTTCTTCTCCTCTGGGAATGAGAATTAGCCCGTCCGGTTTTACCTGTTCCGCGGCTATTTTTGCGACTGTTTTACTTGTCGATATTCCTATGGTAGCGTTTATCTCGAGGCTTTTTTTTATTTTATTTTTTATTTCTCTGCCTATATCTTCAGGGCTTTTATTTGATTTGGTTGGGTAGGGGAGGCTTATATATGCCTCATCGATCGATACTCCTTCTATTTTGTTCGAATATTCGTTTAGTATGGAGTAAAAAATACCGGAAAAAGTTTCATAAATTCTCATGTGAGGTTGTACGAAAATACAATGTGGGCAGAGTTCCTTAGCTTTTCCGGCAGGTTGGGCGGAGCGAACGCCGAATTTTCTAGCCGCATAAGAAGCGGCAGACACTACGCCTCTTCTTTTTCTTGGATCTACGGTCCTTGGACCTCCGGCGACCACTACCGGTTTACCTTTAAGGTTAGGATTTAAAGCTTGTTCTACGGAAGCGAAAAAAGCGTCGAGGTCCGCGTATAGAATCAATTGTAATAACTCCTGATAATTCCTATTACAACACCCACTACTTCGAAGTTTTTGTCTATCATGGTGTAATCAGGATTTTCGGGTTTTAGAATCCATTTCCCGTTTTTCTTCTCTAACTTTTTTACCGTTACTTCATCTTCGACAAGAGCTACCACTATATCTCCTTTTCTTGGTTCTCTTTTCCTGTCTATGACTACGAGATCTTTTTCGTGTATACCCGCGCCTATCATGCTGTCTCCTTTAACCCTGAGAAGAAAATTGTTTTTCCACATATCAAGAGAAAAGTGACCATCTATTCCTTCGAATTCCAGAGTAGGTTTTCCCGCGGCAACTCTTCCTATTATAGGCATACCTGTTTCCCGCAAACTTATTCCCCGGGCTACACCCTTTTTCTTATTTATGATTCCTTTTTCCGCTAGCTCATCGAGATGAACCTTTATCGCTTTTGTGCTTTTAAAACCAAGATGCCCCGCTATTTCCCTTACGCTCGGGGGAAAACCTTTCTTTTCTGTAAAGTCTTTTAGAAATTCAACTATTTTATCTTTGGTGTTCATTTATATTTCCAGGTAAACATATGTTTACTTAATAATATATTGATTCTTTTGTGTTTGTCAAGGGCGATTCGGATTATTCGAATCCGAATCGGGTTTCGAGTCAATAAATTAGGATTTGGAATTTAGAATATCCTCGTATGGGCCCTTTGTGGGCAGATTACTATGGATCGCTTGGTATCTTATGGGATAAAGAGAGGCATTCTAAATTGGGCATTGCTTGTGCAAGGATTTGGGGGCCTTCTCTTTATCCCTTTATTTATTTCTTTCAACATATTTATTAAATTATAATGTCTATCCATAATAATT
>CAYWUC010000231.1:0-5245 GCA_964461395.1 uncultured bacterium | reverse complement strand
TTACAATATTTTTTATTTCTTCCAATCTGTCTTTGGTTTTTGCTTCAAAGCGAGTTACCACGATTGGTTGTGTATTTGAAGCCCTAACAAGACCCCATCCATCGCCGAATAGAATACGAACTCCGTCTATTTGAATGGTTTCATATTTTTTGCTGAATTCTTCCTTCGCTGCTTCTACGATTTTCCATTTTGCTTCTTCTCCAACTTCCGTCCTTATTTCTGGAGTGCTTTCGTAGTAAGGCATTTCATTGATTATTTCGGAGACAGTTTTATTCGATTTTGACGCGATTTCATAAAATCTTGCGGATACGAAAAGAGCGTCGTCGAAACCGTAGTAGTTATCGGCAATAAATATATGGCCGCTCATTTCTCCCGCTATTAAGCTGCCTGTTTCTTTCATTTTTACCTTTAGTAAAGAATGCCCTGTTTTCCACATTAATGGTTTGCCTCCCAGTTTTTCGATCCATTCAACAAGACCTTGACTGCATTTTACGTCGAAAATGACTTCTGTCCCGGGATTTTTAGTGATAATGGGTTTTGCTAGAGCGCCCAATAATTGATCTCCGTATACAAGTCTGCCGTTTTCGTCGATTATGCCTGCGCGGTCAGAGTCTCCATCGTATCCTATTCCCATAGCCGCTTTTTCTTTAAGAACTTTGTCCGATAATTGTTTTGTATATTTTACTACGGTAGGATCTGGCAGGTGATTGGGGAAATTCCCGTCAGGTTCACAATTAATGCATTGAAAATCAGCCCCCAGAGTTTTGAATAACTCGGTAGCTAAGGGACCGGCTGTACCATTTCCCGGGTCCAGTACTATCTTTAATGATTTTCCCGGAGAAATCAAAGAAGACGTGTATTCTAAATAATCTTTTACAACCTCTTTTTTCCTTATGTTTCCCTTTCCTTCCTCATAATCTTCTTTTTTTATTAACTCTTTTAATTCCTGTATTTGTTCACCATATACGGTTTCTTTGTCTCTCATCATCTTAAAACCGTTGTATTCGATTGGATTATGACTTCCGGTAATCATTAATCCTCCATCTAAATCGTAATGGAAAACCGTGAAGTATAATAGGGGGGTTGGACCTACTCCTATATTAGTTACGTTGCATCCGCAATCAGTAAGGCCTTTTGCTATGTTTTCATATAACCTCGGAGAGCTTTTTCTTACATCTCTTCCTACAGCAATATTTGTAAGATTTTTTCTTTTTAAATAAGTCCCGAATCCCCTGCCTAAATGGTAAGCAAACTCATTTGTGAGTTCTTCATCTGCTATTCCTCTAATATCGTATTCCCTAAATATATCATCATTTATTTTCATGTTCAATTATCTCCTGTTTTTCGAATAATTACTTGTTTTATCTTCTTTGTCAAGGCTCTCAACTACATAAATTAAATATCAAAAATTAAAAATCAAAATGACAAATAAAAATGCAAAAATTAAGAATGATAGAAGACAGATTAAAATTTTTTTTTATTGTTTTTTTATTTTTAAACTTTATTTTGTAGTTTTACATTTTGCTATTTGATTTTTGAATTTATAGGGCTTTGTATTTATGGTTTCTCTTGACAATTTCTTTCTGCAATGTATAATTATTAATAAATGAAAAGGGTAAAAGATGGTTTTTCCTAAAGGTAATTTAATCTTAAATAATGCTCCGGTACAGTATGTAAATTTTGATAATATCCTCAATCAGGCGAAGAAGACCAGAGAAGGACATCTTATGGGATATATTGAAATAAAATATCCGGAAAGTTTCGAGTACCTTTTTTTTAAGGATGGCCAGACAATTAGCGCTGGAATTTACAAGGAAAACAAATTATATGAACATCCTTTAGAAGAAGTGTTAGGTAAAGCTAAGAAAGCTCATCAGGGAGTTGTTGACATATACATGATCGACGAAGAACTTCTTAATATTATCATGGCTTTATTTAAAGAAAAGCCGTTGTTTTCGGATAAAAAAGTAGGAAATGTCGATTTGGAAGTGCTTTTTGATAAATTAGAATCTCTTAAATTTTGTGGTTTTCTTGCTTTAAATAAATCAAACAAGTATTCTTTTGTAAAGTTTAATGACGGAGAACCCAAAATAATATACCCTCTTAAGAAGAGCAAAAGGAAAATAGACAAAAAAACATTGATTTCTTTACTGGAAGGTGAAGATATGCTTGTGAGTGCCTATAAAGGAAAGGAAATGAAAGGGCAGGTAAATCCAGCCTTAATTGAGTTGTATCTAAAATTCTTCAATTCTTTGATAGCCTCGTTTATTGATGTTGTCGGGGTATCCTTGGTGAGGAAAACGCTTATACCCGCTTATGAAAACGCTTCGCAAAATTTGGATATTCTAAAAAGTTTTAAAATTGAAGATGATCTTACCATTATTTATCAACCTTTTTTAGCGACAGATGAGGAAATAACAATGGCATTCGCTTCTTGGATAGATCAATTCGCCGATGCTATTTTTGTTGTACTCGGAAGAAAAACTGACGAGATAATTCATAGTTCACTAAAAGATTATAGGTTCGCTTTAAAAAGTTCTAAATTCTTTAAATACTCGAAACTATCTCGATTGGACATAGATTAATATTGATATATTTTGCGGCAACTCCTATAGGGAACCTTGAAGATATTACATATAGAGTTATAAGAATAATGAAAGAAGTTGATGGGATTATATGTGAGAGCAGCCAAAAGACAAAGATTTTATTAAACCATTACAGTATAAATAAACCTTTAAAGTCTTACAATGATTTCAACAAAGAAAAGGTGACTGGTTGGATTCTGGATAGGTTGAAAGAAGGACAAAATTTTGTTTTTGTTTCTTCCGCGGGTTCTCCTTTGATTTCGGATCCGGGATTTTATCTGGTTAAACATCTAATAGAAGAAAAACAAGAATTTACAAGTCTTCCCGGACCTTCTTCTGTGATAAATTCTCTGATTTTATCGGGTCTTCCGCCGGATAGATTTGTTTTTCAGCGTTATCTACCCCGTAAAAAGGGGAAAAGAAAAAAAATTTTAGAATCTCTTAAAGATGAGAGTAAAACGGTTATAATTTTCGAATCGCCTAAAAGAGTAGAGAAGCTGCTTTGTGAAATTAAAGAGTTATTGCCGGAGAGAATTATCGTTTTAGCAAGGGAAATGACTAAAATTTACGAAGAAGTTGTTAGAGGGACGCCGGAACAGATTCTTGATAATATGCCTACATTGAAAGGAGAATTTGTAGTTTTAATCGGAGGTAAGGATTGGGCTGGGGTAAGTTAAGAGAAAAATCGAGAATTTTACTTTCTCCATTGGTAAAAACGTTTTCCTTTATTCCTCCTAATATATTAACATTGTTGGGGTTTTTGATTGTTGTTGTTGCCTCTGCTTTGATTTTAAATAGCAAATTTAGATTGGGCGGTTTAATTCTGATAGTGGGTTCTATTTTTGACGCGCTCGACGGACAAATTGCCAGAATAAAAGAAAAATCGTCTAAATTCGGTGCTTTTTTCGATTCAACACTTGACAGATACGGAGAGTTTTTTATATTTTCCGCTATAGCTTTTACAGGAGAGTCCTTTTTGATTTTTTTGTGTTTTGCGGCAATATTAGGATCTTTCCTTACTAGTTATACGCGGGCAAGAGCGGAATCTCTTGGGATTGATATTAAAGAAGGATTTCTTACCCGTGTAGAGAGAATTATTATTTTAATTATTGGTTTGATAATTTTGCCGGAGCATCTGGTTTATATTGTAGCTATTCTGGCAATAGGAAGTAATATAACAGCTATTCAAAGGATATTAATCGCGTACAAAAGGCTGTCAAACGGAGGTAATTAATGGATAATAAAGTTAGAGTCGCAATAGTTGGTGTCGGTAATTGTGCTTCTTCTCTGGTTCAGGGAGTACATTATTATCGGAACGCGGATGAGAAAAAATCTGTTCCTGGATTAATGCATGTCAATTTAGGCGGCTATCATATTAGAGATATAGAATTTGTTGCCGCTTTTGATATTAATAGAACTAAGGTTGGTAAGGATCTATCGAAGGCTATTTTTGCCGACCCAAATAACACATTCAAATTCGCTGAAGATATTCCCGAACTTGGCGTAAAAGTTCAGAGGGGTATGACCCATGATGGTATTGGCAAATATCTGAAAGATATAATAAAAAAGGCTCCGGGTTCTACGGTTGATATAGTGAGAGTTTTAAAAGAAACCAAAGCCGATATGATGATTAGTTATTTGCCTGTGGGTAGCGAAGAGGCAACAAAATGGTATGTAGAGCAGGCTCTGCAAGCTGAAGTCGGTTTTATAAACGCGATACCCGTTTTTATAGCTTCTTCGAAATATTGGTCGGATAGATTTAAAGAGAAGGGACTTCCTATAATCGGCGATGATATAAAATCACAGGTTGGAGCAACAATTACTCATAGAGTTCTTGCTCAACTTTTTATTGATAGGGGAGTTCGTTTGAAACGTACTTTTCAATTGAACGTTGGCGGTAATACGGATTTTCTTAATATGTTAGAAAGAGAACGCCTTGCTTCTAAAGGAAAGTCGAAGACTCAGGCAGTTACTTCGCTCCTACCTTTTGATATAGGAAAAGAGAATATTCACATAGGTCCTTCGGATTATATAGAGTGGTTAACGGATAGAAAATGGGCTTATATGAGAATGGAAGGACAGACTTTTGGGGATGTGCCTTTAAATGTCGAAGTTAAACTTGAGGTATGGGATTCCCCTAATTCGGCTGGTGTAATCATCGACGCGATCAGACTTATGAAATTAGCGCTCGATAATAATATATCGGGAACTTTGATAGAACCTTCTTCTTATTTGATGAAGTCTCCGCCGGAACAATATCCTGATTCCGTAGCAAAAGATAAAACAGAAGACTTTATCAGGAAGTATAGTAAAAAGAATAAAAGTAAAAAAGGTAAGTAAGATAACATCTACATTTCTTGAGAAAAAAAACGGCATCTTTATAACTTTCGAAGGTGTTGAAGGTTCGGGTAAATCGGTTCAATCCGAATTATTATACAAATTTCTCTTATCAAAAGGTCGAAAGGTTCTACTAACAAGAGAACCTGGCAGCACGGAAGTGGGAAAAAAGATAAGAGAGATTTTGCTTAAGGGAAATGAAAGCATGGGGATGTATACCGAACTTTTTTTATATCTCGCGGATAGAGCTGAAAATTTGGTTGAGGTTGTTTTTCCAAATTTAAAGAAAGGAAAGATTGTTATTTCGGATAGACATTTTGATT
>CAYWUC010000230.1:0-2459 GCA_964461395.1 uncultured bacterium | reverse complement strand
AAAAATTCCGGCAAATACTCTGGGAACAACCAGGTGTTCTATCGGATTTATAGCGAAAGCCTCAAGCGCGTCTATTTGCTCTGTCACTTTCATAGAACCTATTTCCGCCGCGATAGAAGAGGCAACTCTCCCCGCGACAACGAGACCCACAATAAGAGGTCCGAGTTCGATAAGCAATGCCTTGCAAACCAACATTCCTATATATACATCGGGGGCATATTGTTTTCCCTGATAATTAGCCTGGTAGGCTGTAACCATACCCATAAAAAGCGCGGTAAACGCTACAATCGATATAGATTTGACACCCTGAAAGAATACCTGTTCAAGAAACAAATCAAACTTTCTAACCAATCCCTTCATTTGTGAAAAAGTTTGACCCATAAGGATAAAAACTCCACCTACATATTCAAGGCTTGAAAGTATAGCTTCTTTTAAAAATACCATGTTTATTTATATAATATTATTTTGCACAAAGTCAAGAAGGAATTTTTGAACATAAGGAGTTCCGGAAATAATAGTCCCTTCCAAAATCCTGTTTCCACCCGCCTCATCTGTTATAATTCCACCCGCTTCTTCTACCAGTACCCATCCGGCAGCTACATCCCAGGGAGATAAAGAAAATCCAATATCACCATCGATCCTTCCCGCAGCGATTTCCGCTAATTGCAGGGCTGCAGCCCCAAAAATCCTGATCGAATTGACTTTCAATATTAAATCCTTCAAAGCATCCATAATTTTTCCTCTCCTCTCATACGCGGAAGAGGGAATACCGATAGTAACTAAAACTTTATTGATATCCTTTTCACCTGAATGCTTTATTCTTTGCCCGTTTAAAAAAGCCCCTTTACCTTTTTCCGCGGAAAACAGCTCATCTTTAACGGGTTCATAGACAGCACCAATCTCTACTTTCGAATCTTCTTCATATGCAATAGAAACACAAAAACGTGCTATTCCATGCATAAAATTATGAGTTCCATCTAAAGGATCGACGATAAAAGTCCCCTTGCCGGAAACAGAGTCTCCTTCTTCGGAACAAATACCAACACCGGGGAAATTTTTTTGTAATTCACTTACTATAAATTCTTCAGCCTCTTTATCCGCTTTGGTAACAAAATGACTATAACCTTTCTTCTCTATATCGCCCTTTTTAAGAGAACCGTAATAATCACAAATCAGATTCCCGGCACCTTTCGCAATTTCGATTATTTTATTTAACATTTGCCCCCTAATAAAACCCCTATAATATCTTTCGGGTTTTGGGTTTCGATTTTCGAGTCAAAAAAACATTCGTTTTATTTGCGTAATTTGTTATTTCTTTGTTTTTTTTAACTTTTGAATTTTGTTTTGTCATTTTGCTATTTAATATTTGATTTTTGCATTTTCTATGCTCTCGGGTGTGTTCTTTTATATTCTTCTTTCAGCTTTTCGACACTAACATGAGTATAAATCTGTGTAGTGGACAAAGATTCATGCCCCAAAAGTTCCTGAACCGCTCGCAGATTAGCACCCCGGTTTAAAAGATGAGTAGCAAAAGTGTGACGTAATGTATGAGGACTCATCTGATTTAATGTGGCAACTTTTTCTATCTCTTTCTTCACTATACGTTGAAGATCTCTCTGTCCCAATCTTTTTCCTGATTTACTCAAAAAAATAGCCCCATTCTCATAACCTCTTACTTCTGATAAATATCTATTTAAAAACTCAAAAGCAGTTTTCGCGACCGGAAGAATCCTTTCCTTTTTTCCCTTTCCGTATACTCTGAGCAATTTACTTTTAATATCGAACATAGAAATATCAAGATTAACCAACTCGGAAGCGCGAATTCCCGTCGCGTACATTAGCTCGAGAATAGCCCGATTTCTTATATCAAAATCCGTTTTTAATTGTAAAGAATCGAGCATTTCACCCACTTCATCCTCTGAAAGAAATGAAGGAATACGTTTTTGAGTTTTAGGGGTTTTAATCGAAAGAGAGGGGTTTCTTTTTAAAATTTTATTCTTTTCAAGGAATTTACAAAAAGACTTTATCGCCGAAAGTTTCCGGGCAACGGAAGACTTTTTGTATCCGTAAGAAAGCAGCTCTCCCATAAAACCCCTTATATCCTTTCTATCAATATCAGAAAAACTTTTTTTACCGTTTTTTTCTAAAAAAGAATTAAATTCTTCGAGATCCGTCTTATAACTTCTAACGGTGCAATCCGAAAATTTCCTTCTAACTAACTCTTCTATATAATTATCTATTAACTTGTGCATTCCCAACAAATATAAAAGATAGAACACGTTTTAACAATACCCGTGTTATTTGTTGTTAAAGCAGCTTTTAGCTTTTTGCTGTTAGCTGTTAGCTTAAAACAACAAAATTTAAAATCTCTGTTTTCTCTGTGGTTCATTTTTTTACGTTTTAAGCTTTTTCTTTTTAACAGCCGGGAAGAGTAAATTATTTAATATTAATCGATAACC
>CAYWUC010000229.1:0-3960 GCA_964461395.1 uncultured bacterium | reverse complement strand
TAAATTAATTACAAAAAGAAATGACCTTTCAACAATTGCTTTCTTTCTGGATATCCCACAGGTTCTTCTTCTTGAAGAAAAAGATCCCTTTCGCCCTCCTGAATCTATCAAAGTCGTAAGATATTCAAGGAAAATTACCCCGAAATTGATAGGCGATTGCCTCATTATGTGAAGGAGAATATGACGGATACCAGATACCGGGTCCCGGATACCAAAAAGAAAATAAATAAATTCGTGTTATTCGTGTGATTTGTTGTTAAAAGGTAAATTGAAATGGATGTAGAGTCTTTGTGTTCTCTGTGGCTTTGTGTGAGAATTTAATTTTGAAATAAAATGCGAATTTTACATATAGCTTCTGAAAATGTCGCCGGGGTACCCGGAATACTCGTTCAGGCAGAAAGAAAGATGGGTCATTACTCTCGTCTAATGACTTATTTCAAAAGTCCCCGCTCTCACTGGGATGATATTGTTCTTAATCTTCCTTTTTCAAATACATGGTCACTCAGAGATTTAAAAAACAAAGCCAAAGTAGGAACTTATGGCTTTTCAGAGAGAAAGGGCAACCCTCCAGAATGGCAACCAGGAGCTTATGAAAAAACTTTTTACCTGTTTAGAGACATTCTATGGGATTATAAAATAATTCCTTTAAAAGATTTTATTCATTCCTTCGATTGTTATTTTCTGGATGGAGGACTCGGCTTCCTCCGAAATGGTCAGATAGTAAAAACACTAAAGAAAAAAGATAAAAAAATAGCGATACTGTATCTCGGCAGCGATGTAAGACTCAGAGGGGTTTTTCCTCATATAGAAAAATTAGCGGATGCTATTTTTACTACAGAATTTGACCATACTTTTATCCATCCAAAGGTACAGTATGTTCCCTTTCCTTTTGAAGTGGATAAATTTAATAAAAAAGAAATATTAAAAAACGATAAGTTGACTATTTGTCACGCACCCACAAAAAGATATTTAAAAGGAACAGAATATGTTCTAAAAGCAGTAGATGAACTTAAAGACAAATACGACTTTAACTTTCTTTTAATTGAAAACAAACCGCATGAAGAAGTAATTAGAATTAAAGAACAAAGGTGTGATGTTCTTATCGATCAGTTAACGGATTTTGGAGGTTTTGGTTATGGCATGAACTCTATGGAATGCCTATCCATGGGAATTCCGAGTATAACCTATATTAATCCTCAATATGAAAAGTTTTTAAAATCACATCCGTTTATAAATGCTAATAAAGACAATATAAAAGAAGTTTTAGAAAAAGTATTAAAAAAACCTGAAATTCTCTTAGAAAAAAGTACCGAAAGCCGTAATTGGGTAGTTAAAGAACACAATTACATCAATGTTAGTGAGTTTATGCTTGATAAAATAAGTTTATAACTTATTTTATCAAGCATGAGTCCAATGTCCAAAGTCGAAAAAAACTAAAAAAAGAAAAAGGGATTAAATGACATATTTTGCATTATCACTTAATCCCTGATCTTTAAATTATAAACTAATACTTCTTCTAACTCCTAACCTCGTTTGATAATTTCTACTACTGCCCCGGTTTGAAATTTTTCATAATGTTCTTCATATCCGGCATGTCAGGTACGTCTTTTCCATCCATCTTAACCTTATCGGCATCAAAAAGGTCATCCGAAAGATCTTTATTGATATTAAATTCTGTAATAGTAGTTTTCGTCATTAAATCTCCATCAATGAATACTTCTTTAGTATAAGGAAGTTTCCATCCCTTAACATCTTGAAAATTCGAATTTATAACTGTAAATGTTTTGTCCTTAGATGATTTTGATTCCATTTTTATTAAAAGGAGAGTGTTTTTCTCGACCCACCCCTTTATTTTGTTATCTTTGTCCTTTTCATTCCAAGTTTCTACAATGTAACAATCCTTTCCCCCCACCTTCTCAGAACCCATAATTTCACCTTTTGTCGGTAAATCCTCCCACCAACTGAGCAGGTCTTTTCCCGAAACATTTGCGTCCTCAGGAAGCTTTTTCTTCCCTGTAAACTGGTTTACACTCCATGAATCTTTACCATCGAATATTAATATATTCTTTATATCCTTCATACCAGCCGGCATATCAGTTCCACTAGGCATTTTTATCTGTGATTCGATTCTAAATTTCTCACCCTTCTTAAACATTTTGATTTCCGAAGGTCCCACACCTTCCATAGCTTTAGATTCGGTCTTCATTACAATCTCCATGTCCATTACAATCTCCATGTCTTTGACGTCAACCGAAAAGCCAGCATATTTTGCTTCTATTTTAGATTTAAGCTCATCCCACGTTAGAGCAAAAGCGTTTCCGGTAACAAACAGCAACAACACTATTAACAAACATTTACTAAATTTACACTTTGACATTTTTCCCTCCTTTCTGTTTCGGACTATTTACGTCTATAGTATTATTATCAATAAAAGCAAGTCTCCTAAGAAGCTTAAGCTTTTTGTCCTCCCCTACTTTTGCCATAGAAACTGCTTTTTTTAAGTAAAGAATCGACTTCTTATAATTTTGTCTATCAACAGGATAAGGTATTCCGTCTTTACCACCATGAGCGAAACTATACCTCGCGGGATCTTTAAAACTCGGTTTTTCGCCATAAAGAAGCTCCCCTATTAAAGCAAGAGATCTGATCGTTGCGGGTCCTACACCTTTAATTCCCAAAAGTTTTTCGAAGTCTTCGGGCTGTCTGTCAAATGCCAATTCCAAAGGTTTTTTCAACCTTTTCAAATTTACGTCAGACCCAATAATATAATGACGTGAAGGCATTTTTAATTCTTTTATTTTCTTTAATTCGCCAAGTGTTTTTTCCGGATATTCCGACGCTATTTCAGCAGACACTTTTCTCGCCCCAGATGAATCTTCTGAAACCATGTTTAAAGGAGTTGTAAAACCATCGGTAATTATTCCTTTATGAGGTTCACAGGTATAATCCTTTAATTCTTCAGAAAACCAGTGATATCTTCTTGCCATTTTGTTTGTCTCATTCATCCCCTGCTGTACAACACTCCACTGCCCCTTAGATGTAAATATGATTGTGTGATGATATATAGAGTAACCGTCCTGAAGAGCTGAATTATCGACCTTAGCGGTCATTTTACTTGTATATATTAGAGAGTTAACATCTATTCCTTTGCCATTACCTATTTGCTTTATTTCCTCGGGGGTTTTCAGTGAAGTTCTACCTTTTCCTCCACAGATATAAATACCACCATTGAGCTTTTTACAGGCCTCCTTAAGAGCGCCCATTGTTGTAGTGGTTAAACCACTCGAATGCCAATCAAATCCAAGAATACAGCCTAAAGATTGGAACCAGAAAGGATCTGAAAGATTTTCAAGGACTTTTACAGGCGGATATTCAATTAGCATAGCTTCCATAAGCCCGAGAGAAAGCTTTTTCATCTCTTCAAATAACCATCTTGGGGCTTTTCCCCAGTGCAGAGGTAATGTAGCGATACCTTTCCTCATATTTTTATCTTAAGTGCTTCCTAAACTTTGTCAACTGTATTGAACCACAAAGCCACAAAGAATAAAAAAGAATTTTGGAGTTTTTCCACACCTCCTCCCTTTTCTAACAACAAATAGCACAAATTACACAAATAAATTAATTTTTTTTAAAAAATATTCGTGCTATTCGTGTGATTCGTTGTTACTCAAAATTTTTGGTGTGTGTTGGGTTTTAAACAACAAAAACCTTTTTTAAATCCGTATATTTATCCGTGTCAATAAGTGGCTATTAATATAATTATTTAATAAAGTACCCGGAAATTCTCCACTGTCCGTCTTTATCTTTCGTAGGAGTAACTGTTTCGATTGCATTCTTCTTATTCTCAAAACTTGTTTTAAACCGTATAACCACATATTCACCATCAGGAGCACCCGGTACAGAAGTCATATACTCTTTTTTCACGACTTCCCTGCTTATCATTTTACCAAGAGGTCCCCT
>CAYWUC010000228.1:0-1860 GCA_964461395.1 uncultured bacterium | reverse complement strand
AAATGATATAGATATAGCGATAAGCGGTAACGGAAAGGAGTTCGCGCGGGCTCTCGGGAAAAGCTTTAGATTAAAAGAAGGTCTTAACGAGTTTAGAGTAGTAGATGACAATATGAACATCGATATACTGGGGCTCGGTTCTACAGAAATTTTAGAAGACCTTGAAAGAAGAGATTTCACTATAAATGCAATGGCTTATAATCTTCTCGATAAACGTTTTATCGATCCTTTTAATGGGGTTAAAGATCTCGAAAAAGGAATAATAAGAGCTATGGGAAGGAAAAATATAGTGGAGGACAGCTGTAGGATCCTAAGGGGATTACGTTTTAGGGCTATCTTTGGTTTTAAAATTGAAGAAAAAACGGCGGATTTATTTGTAGAGTACGCGAACAAGCTTTCTTCTATCGCTCCGGAAAGAATCCGTTTGGAGCTTATTTCTATATTTGAAGCAGCGAATTCCCACCTTGCTGTAATTCCAGAGGTTTTTGATGTAATATTCCCAGGATTTTTAAAGATGAAAGAAATTAAGGGAGGTAAGATAACTGAAAATCTTATGGCGCATTCTATTTTAACCCTTGAAAAAATGGATTCGCTTTCAAGAGATTTAAAGGTTTTTGGAGCACACAAAAAAAGAGTTGAGGCATATTATGCCGAGAATAAAGCTAAATTAAAATTAGCTGCTCTTCTGCATGATATCAAAAAACCAGAAACAAAAGAAGTGACAGAAAATACAGTACATTTCTACGGACATGATAAGATGGGATCGGATTGGTTTGGAAAAATCGGAAAGAAGCTTAAATTTTCTTCAAAAGAAAGAGGTTATATTGTGTCCATAATTAAACATCACATGAGAATACATCTCCTTGCCAATCAAGAAGAAATAACAGAAAAAGCCAAACGGAGACTTTGTTTTGAATTAGGAAATGATGTTATGGGATTGGCTTTATTTTCATTGGCAGATCAGATCGCTACAATCGGAACAGAAGATTCTCATCTTCTTGAAGTTTGCAATCAAATTATTAGCTATTATTTTTCAATGAAAGATGAGGTGGAGAAGCCTTTACTAAAGGGAAGAGATCTTATAAAACATTTCAACCTTGCTCCGGGACCTATTTTCGGAGACATATTAGGTAAAGTACAGATGGCTTACGAAGAGGGAGAAATAACAACGAAAGAAGAAGCGCTCGCGTTCGTAAAAGATAATATCAGAGGACTTGACATAACAGAATCTTGAAGTATTTTGAAATATGGGAAGGAGGAGCAAAAAATGAAAATTAGAGAGATTATATGTGTATTTATTACAGTTTCAGTATTCCTGACAATTGGATGTGGGGAAAGAGAATTCACTCCACCTGAAGATGGTCTTGTAACTCAAGAAATGGCAGAAAGGTATGTAGAGGTTTCCCTCGCTCTTACGAAAATCATAGAAGATCAAGTAGTAAAACTTGCGGAGTTTAGAGAAAAACATGGTGTTTCATCAAGTTTGACGGAATTTAATGATGAGGAGTACAAAGAAAAACACCCTGCGGTCATGGCTGCTTGGGATACTATACAGGTTGTTTGGAATAAGAAGCAAGATTCAGTGTACAATGAACTTGGTATGAGAGAAGAAGAATGGAATTGGATAGCTGGGGCTATTATAACGCACAAAAATAACGAAATAAGGCAATTTATAATCAGTGAATTTGAACGAGTAAAAACAGAAACAGACTCACTGCCGCCACAAACCACAGATAGTAACTGAATAAATATAGGTCTTTGTTTCTAACGATCTGATAGAATATCCATAGAGCGAAAAGTCCGGAAAGGAAAGCGGATATGCCTCCCGTAACTAGATTGTGTATATCTATTGTGGTTTCG
>CAYWUC010000227.1:0-2303 GCA_964461395.1 uncultured bacterium | reverse complement strand
CAATTCAGCAACTACCAACCAACCTAATCAGATATACAATATATAAGTTTACATAATATATATTATCAGACATTGTATATAACGTAAAAAGAAATCAGAATAGCTATGCGTATCGTTATTTGGTAATTGTCTAAGCTAAATAAGTGGCCTTACCAGCCGCCACCGCCACCTCCTCCGCCTCCACCACCGGAGAAACCGCCTCCACCACTAGAAAATCCGCCTGAAGAAGAAAATCCGCTTGAACTTCCCCTCGGAGGACTTGAAGCCGAGGAAAAAGCGCTAATAGAGTCGCCGATAGAGCTTGTTATGTGGTTTGTCGTAATTATACCGCTTATGCCGTGAACATTATACCAGTCAGGTGATGCAATTTGAAGTCCCTTAAAATGTTCCGCCCATTCATCCACGACACCTAAAGCTATTGCGTAAGATAGAAAATCAAAGAAAATTGTGGGATTTTTATCGAGCATCCTATTCAGCCTCTCTTTCTCTACCCTGACGAGAAATTCCTTAAAACCAAGAATATCAGTTAATACCTCTCTCCCCTTATATGTTCTTTTCGGCATTTTGGAAGCAAAACAGAGTGTTATTATGCCGCTTAAAATAATTCCAAACATAATTCCCCCCACAATTAGACCTGCAGCAGTCGATATAATAGCCGAAAGCATGCCAATCGCAAACGGAGTTGCCCACATACCGATAAACAATGCGGCAAAACCAAAACCGTAATATTTCTTTCTTATTGTATCCGGGTTGCCGTAGAAATACTTCTTTTCCTTTACAGACTTATAAAGCTCTTCTGTTACAACGCTTACGTGCGTGTAAAATTCGCCTTTTAGTTCCGAAATAAGAAATTCTTTGCCACCTTCTTTTTTTAAACCACTTAAAAATTTCTTCAAGGGCTTCTCTTTATCTAAGCCATCTTCATTCAATATTTTAATCTTAAAATCCTTCTTTTTAAGGAAGAAAAATTTTTCGGTTTGAACTTCCTCTATACTCAAATACCCTAATCGCGCGAGTTCAAAGAGTATCGACGTTATATCGACTGGATCGACTTTCTGGTCCAGGATAGTTCCGGCTTCTGCTGCGGTTAAGTCTTTGGGAGGGAAATATTTAACAGTAACAGTTCCGACGGGAAGGTCTTTGCCGTCTCTCTGCCAGCGTCTAAAAAGAATAACAAAGGTAAATAACGGCACTAAAACTGCAAATAGAAGCCCTAAATAGCTTTTAAGCTTAAGCCAGAAAGTTGTCAAGAACGGAGGTTTGGTGAGATAGTCTTTCGGAAATCTTATGTCTACTGTAGATCCATATCCGGGATATAGAGTCCCTGTACCGAAAGAAAGTTTATTTTTGGTTAAGGTGTATTTTTCGGTTCTTCTATCTGAACCGTATGTGCCAACAAATATTTTTATATCTTCATTCGACAGTCGTATTGTAGAAGGGAAGGCAACTACGCAATAAGAAGAATCGATCCTGTCTTCCCAGCGGTTTCCTGTTACATTCCAATACAATTCATCCCATTCTTTAAAGTATCTGGCGCCTAGTACAGCTGAATATTTTATTGTATATACATGAATACCACTAATCGTTTTATTGGCATCTCCTATACGTATTCTTAAATCCTTTCCTCCTCCGTAACGCCTTGTGCTCTTTTTCACAGGTACATCTTCCCCATCCATTAAAACTTTTTCAACTTTAAAGCCAAGTGAAAAATTGCCCGTTTTGCTACTTAGTTCGAGTGGAATATCGCGATAAATGCCATGATGATATCCGCCGTCGAAATTAACGGTTATTTCTTCTTTAATATTTAAAGAACCGTTACTATTTAAGTTAATTTTACTGTCGAATAATTGTATGTATAAGCTTAAAAGTAGAAATATCATTATTAAAACTCAACTTTCGGCACAGCCCTCTCCCCTTCCGCCATTTCAAAAAATTCACGCTTTTTGAAACCAAACGTAGTCGCGATTATATTAGAAGGGAAAGATTCGACTTTAATGTTGTTATCACGTACAACAGCATTATAATACCTTCTTGCATTCTGTATATCACCTTCGATTTTCGATAGATTATTTTGTAAATCGAGAAAATTTGTATTTGCTTTTAATTCAGGATAATTTTCGGCTACGGCGAAGAGCTGCCTGAGAGCTCCGGTTAACATATTCTCGGCTTTCGATTGTTCGCCGGGAGTTTTGGCGGTAGTTGCTTCCGCTCTTGCTTTTGTAACATTTTCGAATAACTCTTTTTCGTGCTTTGCGTAACCTTTTACCGTGTTAATAAGATTAGGTATTAGATCATATCTTCTT
>CAYWUC010000226.1:0-2761 GCA_964461395.1 uncultured bacterium | reverse complement strand
TTTGAATGGTTAATCAAAGAAGGCTATCTTATCGAAGAGGATAACCCTTCTTTTTACCTATACGAAGAGGATGAAAACGGTCATAGTCAGACCGGTCTTGTATGCCTTGCTTCGGTCGATGAATATGACAATGGACAAATTCTTACGCATGAATCTACAAGGAAGTTGAAAGTTGATGATAGAACGAAACATATAAGAACTGTTGGCGCGCATACCGGTCCTATTTTTCTCGCTTATTATGATACAGAAAAGACAGAAGATATATATAGTGTCTTTAATGAAGTTAAGAACAGAGTTCCGCTTTATAAATTTAAAACAGGTGATAATGTTTTTCATACAATTTGGAAGGTGGATGATGTAGAGACTATAAAAAAATTCCAGGAAATTTTAAGCAGAGTTGAAACTCTTTATATAGCCGACGGGCATCATCGCAGTGAATCGGCTTCAAATATACGAGCGGAGAAAAGAAAACAAAACCCAAATCATAATGGTTCTGAGGAATACAATTTTTTCCCTGTTGTGGTTTTTCCTCACACCGAATTAAAGATTATGGCATATAATAGGGTAGTTGAGGATCTCAATTCATTTTCTAAAGAGGAATTTTTCGATAAAGTAAAGGAATGTTTTACTATCGAGAGTCTCGAAGGCAGATATGATCCGGATACCTATCATAATTTTGGTATGTATATCGATGGGAAGTGGTATCATCTTAAAGCCAAAGAAGGTACTTTCTCGCCTGATGATCCTTATTGTTCGCTCGACGTTTCTGTTCTTCAGGAAAATCTGTTAGGTTCTATTTTAGGAATAAAGAATCCCAAAGAGGATGAAAGAATAGATTTTGTGGGAGGAATAAGGGGATTGAAGGAATTAGAGAGATTAGTCGATTCGGGGAAATTTAAAGTAGCATTTTCTATGTATCCTACACAAATGGAACAGCTTATCAAAATTTCCGATGATGGTAATAAAATGCCCCCGAAGTCTACATGGTTCGAACCAAAACTAAAATCAGGATTATTCATACATAGGATATAGATGTTTCCTAGTATTAGGTACCAGGATAAAAAGTTTAATCTCCGACTCCTTGTGAGTTAACCGCCTATTTAAATTATTATGTTTTTTCTTATACTTTCTTTCTGTCCGTCTGAGATTCCTGTAATTGCTGAAGAACAACCTATCGTGAGAGGCATTTATCTGGCCCCCGGAGTTTTTTATTCTAAACATAAATTAGATGATTTTTTCAAGATGGCAAATTTAGGGCTTGTTAATGCCGCGGTTCTCGATGTGAAAGACGAGAGAGGAAGAGTTATGATTTCTCTTTATAAGGAATTTATTGGTAAGGCTAAAAATAGAGATATATATTTGATTGCCAGGCAATGTGTTTTCAAGGATGAAGCACTTGCTTTTAAAAATAAGGGAGCTCTGGCATTAAAAGAATTTTCGGGTAAAATCTGGTTTCAGGATAAATGCGGCTATTGGGTTGACCCTTCTCTTTTGGAAGTTAGAAAGTATAATGTGGAGATTATGAACAGGGCTTTTGGAGCCGGATTCGACGAGGTGCAATTCGACTATATACGTTATCCTTCCGGAAGTAAACCGTATAAGAACTGGCAGAATAAATTGGATAATATTGTTAAATTTCTGGATATGGTGAAAGAGAATAAGCCTCCTGAGAAGAGGGTTTCACTTACTTTTTATGGTTATACTGTGTGGGCTAATGTTCTGGCGAAAGAAGGGCAGAATTTTGAAAAGATGGCTAAGAGAGTCGACGCGGTTTATCCGATGTTGTATCCTTCGCATTTTCACGATAATTTTATGAAGGATTCTACCAAGGAATCGAGAACCTATGCTCTGATTTTTAAATCGGTCGAAAAGGCGCGCGAAAGATTACCGGAAAATGGAATCGATATAGTCCCTTATCTTCAGGCTTTTACCTGGAGAAGGTCTAAACTTGGCAAGAAGTACGTTTACAATCAGTTAAAAGGTGCCTCTGATGCTCGTTCTGATGGGTTTATATTTTGGGAAGCGGGTGGTAATTATGATTTGGGTTATGAAGAATTAATAGAGTTCGATCTTCACTTTTTCAAAAATAAGTTAATTTATCGTTTATTCCGGGGAAATGACAGTAAAAGAAATAAAGAAAATTCTGGGTGATAAATACTTAAGTAAATCTCGGGGTCAAAGCCTGCTGCTCGATGAAAACATTGCCCGGAAAATTTCAGAACTAAATTTTTCTAATCTACACAAGAAAATTCTTGAAATAGGGCCTGGTCTAGGAATAATAACGAGATATTTTTTAGAAAGAAATTTTGAGGTTATCGCGATTGAGATAGACAAAGATTTCTGTGATTATTTAAAGAATATTGGTGTGAACGTTATCTGCGGAGATTTTCTTAAAGTCGGAATAGATTCTTCCTTTCCGGAAGTTGCGGTGGGCGCGCTGCCTTTTTCGGTTTCTGTCCCGATATTGAACAAGATTAAAGATAATAGAAATAAAATAAAAGAATGGGTTTTTGTGCTCCAGAGAGAAGTCGCCGAAAGATTTACGGCAAAACCTTCAACAAAAGCGTATTCTTCACTTTCTGTATTGTTTAATATTTTATACGATATTAAATGCGAATTCGACATTAAACCCGAAGCTTTTTTTCCTAAACCCGAAGTAATTTCAACTGTTATAAAAGGGGTTTTGAAAGAAAAACCAATAATTGAAGTTGATAAAAATTTCGAGGAATTTTTAAGGAATATTTTTCGTTTTAGAAGAAAG
>CAYWUC010000225.1:0-1983 GCA_964461395.1 uncultured bacterium | reverse complement strand
ATATCCTTCCCCGGCAGGAGGTTGCAGTCTCACCGATCATGGTTTTTCGATTAGATTACGCGATGCTCTTGAACATAACGAAGATACTATTTCCGAGTTACAATTACTTAATTTCGGCCGACATTTTAGACTCAAAAGCGGCGCAAAATTAATTGTCGGGAGGGACGAAGAAGAAAACAAAACAATTGAAGACTTCGCAGGGGAAAAGGATATACTAATTGAAGGTGTAGGGTTCGGCAGCCCCATCGCTTTACTTAAAAACAGTAAAAATCCTGAAGATATAGACATATCTTCTTCTATATGCGTAAGGTACAGTAAAAAAAGAGATGAAAAAAGTGTCAAAGTCAGCGTAAGAACAAAGAAAGAAAATATTACAGATAAAGAAGTCGTTCCTATGAATAAAGAAGATGTAGATTCTTTATTCATTCACTAAAAAAATAAATCAGAAATTTTTACTATTAAATTATTCTTTCTCTCCCTCTTCCTGTAGTTCTTTAAAAGACTCGGATCCCTCGAATCTATTATATAGTGCATCGCTGGCTTTTATCTGGTCGAGCAGACGTTTTCTTGCCTGACCGAGAGGCGCTTCCATTACGACGGTTGCCTTGTAGATATTGTCTTCCTTTTTCACATCCGGTTTTCCTTTTATATGAGAGCCTACAAGAGATTGATCTACGACCACTTTACTCGTTTTCGAATACAATCCGAGCAGTTCCGAGTCATCGGTTATTCCCGCTTCTTCATCGAACTTTTTTATAAGAGCCTGAACGTATGTGTTAAGCTGCTGTGTCATTTCGAGCCTTGCATCCATTTTTGCTTTATCTATTGCCAATTGATAATCACGTGAGGTGCCGGTTGCCTCCGCGGATAACATATTGATATCACCGGGAGTAGCACATTTAATTAAAAATATAATAGTAAAAACACAAAGTATCTTTTTCATGATACCTCCTTTATACTGGTTTTTATTGAAATATTTAATTAAATATACTTTTCCGATTTTTAATGTCAACCTTATCTTTTTGCTTGACATTATAATAAGCAATTTTATTTTATCTTGAAAAAAAGAATATTTGTAAACGTAAAAAGGAGTGTATATGGGTTTGAAAAAGAATGAATGGAAAGCGTATTCAGAGTTTGCCTGGGTAGACACGATTGTTTGTTCTCCGGAAGACGTAACAGCAGAAACAGAATTATATATTAAAGCTATAAAAGAAAATTCAAAAATAGAAACAAAAACAATACTTCATTTAGCCTGCGGGGCGGGTATGAATGATTACACGTTCAAAAAGCATTTTGAGGTAACAGGTGTGGATATAAGTGAAAACATGCTGTCTCTCGCAAAGAAACTTAATCCTGAAATAGAGTATATTTACGGTGATATGAGAGCAATAGAGTTGGAAAAGAAATTCGATGCAGTAGCAATACCTGACTCTATTGATTATATGAAGACAGAGGAAGAATTAAGGAAAGTAATCGTAACCGCGAATAAGCATTTGAAACCGGGAGGAGTTCTTCTTATTGTTGCTCATCCAAAAGAAACTTTTAAAGAAAACAATTTTGTTTACACGGGGGAAAAAGGAGATATTGAAATCACGATTTTTGAGAATAACTATATTACCAGGAAGAATGATTCGATTTACGAAGCAACGATAATCTATTTAATAAGGAATAAAGGAAAATTGGAAACCTACACTGATATACATACATTGGGTCTTTTTTATAAAAAAACATGGATTTCTCTTTTAGCAGAAGAAGGTTTTGAAATTAAAGAAACAAAAGAAGAACATTTCTACAATGAGTATATGTTAGAAGAAGGAGAATATCCTCTTTACATTTTTACCTGCATAAAACCGTTAAATATTTAAACAATAATTTTTTATATCCTTGACAGACATAGTTAAAGTACTTATTTTTTACTTTAAATTAAGAGAGGTGATATTGAATTTCCTTGATTTCTTTAACAGTAAAAAATTTATAATA
>CAYWUC010000224.1:0-2914 GCA_964461395.1 uncultured bacterium | reverse complement strand
CGAAAATTACAAGGTAAAGCCTTTAGCGAGAAGAATACGCTCAAGAATGAGAAGAGTGGAAATAGAAGATTATAATGAGTATGCCGCGCTGTTAAAGAGAAGCAAAGAAGAAAAAGACAAACTTAAAGACGCGCTCACCATTAACCTTACGAGTTTTTTCAGGAACAAAAACGTTTTTGAAACCTTAAAAACCGAAGTTCTTCCGTATATGAAAGATCCCGTGATATGGAGCGCTGGCTGCGCCAACGGAGCCGAGCCTTACGCTATCGCGATTTTATGCGAGGAACTAAAATTAAATTGCTCAATTCTCGGAACAGACATAGATAAAGAATCAATAAAAGAAGCATGTGAAGGAGTATACGATGAAGCGATTGTAACAGAGCTTCCATCTTACTATAAACTCAAATATTTCGAAAAAGTAGGGGCAGGATATCGATTAATACAGGGAATCAGGGATTCGGTAGACTTCCGCAATATGGATTTAAAGCATATCAACTACAAAAACAAATTCGATTTAATAGTATGTAGAAATGTTCTTATATATTTGAACAAAGAATTTCAGGAAAACATTTTAAAATCCTTCTACGCGGCTTTGAAAGAAAATGGCTTCCTTGTACTCGGAAAAGTTGAATCCATCCCCAATAATGTAAAAAACATCTTCAAACCAATAAATATAAGAGATAGAATCTATGCGAAAAACTGAAGAGCTAATTGTAGAAACCGGTAATCTGAAAATCGCTAACAACACTTCTAATATTATAACAAGATCTCTGGGTTCTTGTGTAGCTTTAACTCTCTACGATCAAGTTCAAAAAATCGGAGGGATGATACATTATATCTTGCCCGAAAATCCCGGAGGAAAGAAAGAAGAAAAATACGCGGATACAGGAATTCATCTTCTTTTGGAGAAAATTTTGGAATCAAACGCCCAAAGGGAAAATCTAGTGGCAAAAATGATAGGTGGGGCAATAATGTTTGAAGATTTCATGGATGATGTCGAAAATTCTATAGGGAAAAGAAACGTAATAAAAGGAAAAGAAGTTTTAAAAAATCTCGGATTAAGACTTTTATCGGAAGACACTGGTGGTAATTACGGAAGATCTGTAAAATTTCAGTTGACCAATGGAAAAATCTATATAACTTCATATAAAACCGGAGTTAAAATAATTTGATTGATGTTTTAATTGTTGAAGATTCAGCGTTCATGAGAAAGGTTCTTTCTGAAATCTTAAACGAAGATCCGGAAATAAACGTAGTGGATACTGCATCTAACGGTATGGGAGGGGTGCACAAAGCTCTTCTTCTAAAACCCGATGTAATTACAATGGATATAGAAATGCCGGGTATGGATGGAATAGAGGCCGTAAAAAACATAATGAAAGAGAGCCCGACATCAATAGTAATGTTATCCGCTTACACAAAAAAAGGAGCGCAAAAAACTATAGAAGCCCTCATAGCCGGAGCCGTGGATTTTGTGGAAAAACCGGGAGGTCCAATTTCCCTGAACATAAGAGAAGCAAAAGAAGAAATAGTCAAGAAAATTAAAGTTGCCGCGAAAGCAAATCTAAAAACCTCAAAAAAAAACATAAAATTTAATTCCCATAAAAAAAAGTTACATGACAGTTTAGTTATCATAGCCGCCTCGACGGGAGGTCCTAGAATAATCACTTCTATCTTTAAAAAATTTCCATCTAATTTTGGTGCCCCAATAGTTGTCGTTCAACACATGCCGAAGACTTTTACTAAAGCTTTTGCGAAAAGACTGGACGAACATTCCTCTATCGCGGTTATGGAAGGGAAAGAAGGGGCTTCTCTCAAAAAGGGAAAAGCTTTTATAGCGCCTGGAGATTATCATCTCGAGTTTAGCGAAGACCGAAGAATAAAATTGAATAAAAAACCCGCCTTACACGGTGTCCGCCCATCCGCGGACATTACTATGAACTCCGCTTCAGAAAACTTCGACGGGAATCTCATTGGAGTTATCCTCTCGGGAATGGGAAAAGACGGCTCAATAGGAATACGAAACATGAGTAAGAGAGGAGGATTTATCATAGCTCAGGATGAGGACTCTTCAGTAGTTTACGGAATGCCTAAATCAGCCGTAGAAAGCGGGTGTGTCGATTTGATCCTACCATTTAATAAAATACCCGATAAACTTATCGATCTTGTAAAAAACGATGTTTGAAAAAATCAAAAACTTATTAACTGAAATAGAAAAAACAAGTTTGGAGAATAAAACAAAAAACGAAGGAAGATTAAAAACCGTTTTATCCACAATAAATAAAATAGAAGAAGAAATTTTAGGTCTTGAAAAAAGGACTAAAAATCTATTAGATGAAATAGATGGAAAACAAAAGATACAATCGAAAAACAATGACAAATCCGAGAAAGAAGTCGAAACAGCAGAGTCTTCGGAATTTATAAAAAAAATTCAGTCCAGCAGGGTAAATATAACTACTTTAATCGATAAAGGTTGGAATCTTATTGTAAGCGGCAAATACAAAGAAGCCATCGAGAATTTAAATAAAGCTAAGAAAATGGACCCTGAAAATGTGAAAGTATATAATCTTCTTGGTTGGGCATATATACACCTCGAACAATACGACAAAGGAGCGCTTCTTTTTCAGGAAGTGTTAAGCATTGAACCTCAAAACGAAATGGCTCACGCGAATCTGGGATATATAAATCATAAAAAAGGTTTATACGGTGAAGCGATAGAAAAATTATCTTCTATCGAAAAGAAAGCTAAAAACAAACAAGCGGTTCTTTACGCTTTATTTTATCTGGGATTAGTCTATTACGAAAGAGAAATGTATGAAGATTCTGTGGAATTTTTAAATAGAGCGATAAATGTGGGCCCGAATTTATACGAAGCTTATTATTACCTTGGTAAAGCTTATCAGAAACAAGGGTT
>CAYWUC010000223.1:0-2220 GCA_964461395.1 uncultured bacterium | reverse complement strand
GGCTGCACTTTAAAATCTCGACGCTCACCCGGTGTACGCAAATACCAGATGGGCGCTCCCGAGTTATCAAAAATAATATTATAAGGTTTTCCTCCGCCACCTCTGTTATCTATAAAAATATATCCGGGATCGGGATCATCGCTTATGGAAATATCTACATGGGGAAAATCACTCGGTACCGATACCCCATTCTCCATAATCATAGCCTGTTCGGCATTGGCTTTTCGAATCAACCCAAACTGATCAATGAGAAAAAATATCAGTAAAGTTATGACAATGATTGCTTTTTTTACCATTTCTCTACAATTCCTTTATATTATTATAACGTAATAACTAACAATGTGCAACCTCCACTTGCAAATTAGTACATGCAATGTGTAGTGGTGTTTGACCTATGTTGTCTTTCAATTCCAATAACGTGGGATCGGCTTCAATGAACATACGCACTTTGTCCAGGTCACCGGCTGCGGCAGCCGGATGTATCTCTTTCTTCCGCTTGATGGAGGCTACAAGCGCCTGGTCTATTTCCGCTTTGTCTGAATTTTTGAAATTATCATATAATAATTGTATTCCAAAAAAAAATAAGTTAAACGGTTAATTAATCTAATTCTATAATATGAGATTCGCTTTTCGCTAAAATAAAAAAAATTCAGGAAGAGATTTAGTAATTTAGTGTAAGTCCTTGTAATACGATAGCTTATTTTTCCTTAAAAAATCTAAAAAAAGGTTGACAATACATCTGATTCTTATTATTATACGAAAAATAATGGGCGATTAGCTCAGGGGTTAGAGCGCTTGCGTGACATGCAAGAGGTCAGTGGTTCAATTCCACTATCGCCCAATGTTAAAAGAAAAAAAATTAGGTTTAAATATATTATAAATGAAAATAAAGATAGAACTTTATATTGATAAAGAGTCTTCTGCGTTAGAAGTAGAAAAGGGTATAACTTTAAAAGAAATATTAAAGGAAAAAAATCCTTCTATTTTTAGAAAGTTTGCGGGAGCGATAAAGAATGGAAATTTTGTAGACTTTCACACTCCCATAAATGAAAGTGGAAAATTTCAATTGATTCCGTATACAAATAAAATGTCATTATCAGCCTACTGGCACACAACTTCGCACATCATGGCTCAAGCTATCAAACGACTATACGATGTAAATCTTGCGATAGGACCATCTATCGAGGAAGGTTTCTATTATGATATGGAAAAGGAAACGCCTTTTACGGAAGATGATTTAAAAAAGATATCAGAAGAAATGAAAAAAATAATAAAAGATGATTTTCCAGTCGAATATAAAAAAGCAAGTAAAAAAGAAGCGAAAAAACTTTTCTCCGATAATAAGTTTAAACTCGAACTTATAGATAACATAAAAGATGATTTCGTATCTATTTATTCCCAGGGTGATTTTGCCGATCTCTGCGGAGGTCCTCACCTATACTCAACGGGAAAGGTCAAATCTTTTAAATTGTTATCCGTTTCCGGGTCCTACTGGAGAGGAGACGAAAAAAGAGAACGCCTTCAACGAATTTATGGCGTATCTTATCCTGATAAAAAAATGCTTAAAGACTATATGCGCCGATATAACGAAGCAAAAGAAAGAGATCACAGGAAACTGGGTAAACAATTAGATTTGTTCGGTATCTATGAAGAAATCGGAGCCGGTCTGGTATTGTGGCATCCCAATGGAACCATCATTCGTGAAGAAATGGAAAGTTTTTGGAAAAAAGAACATTTAAAAAGAGATTATCAATTAGTAAGAACCCCCCATATAGCAAAAGCCGAACTTTGGAAAACGTCCGGACATTTTGATTTTTACTTCGAAAACATGTATACTTTTAGTCGCAACGATGAAGAATATGTCGTAAAGCCCATGAATTGCCCTTATCACATTCTAATCTATAAAAAACAAACAAGAAGTTATCGTGATCTACCGATAAAATACGCGGAACTCGGAACGGTATACCGATACGAACGTTCAGGTACTTTACATGGAATGCTTAGAGTTAGAGGATTCACACAGGATGATGCTCATATTTTTTGCAGCGAAGAACAGATAGAAGAAGAAATCGGGAAGGTTTTTGACTTTGCCATGGAAATGATAAAAACTTTCGGTTACAAAGATTTTGAGATATTTTTATCGGTAAGGGATCCGAAAAACAAAGACAAGTACGCCGGAAGTGATAACGAATGGGAAAAAGCGGAATCGGCTTTAGTATC
>CAYWUC010000222.1:0-5616 GCA_964461395.1 uncultured bacterium | reverse complement strand
GGGTAAAGAAGAACGACCGTAACAAGGGATAATTTTGCATTTTCATATGTCATTTTGCTTTTTAAATTTTAATATTTAATTTCCAGGAAAAACCAGACATGTGCATAGCTTATTTTGGTGTGTTTGTTTTAAATCTAACGTTAGATGAGACAGTTCCCCCTTGCCCCAAGAGTTAAAAGGAATATACTGGTTATATGAAAAAATTCTCGAATTTCGAATTCTTTCTTGCTAAAAGATATATAAGAATTAAAAAGGGCGAAGGTTTTAGATCTTTAATTACCCTGTTCGCGGCTGGTGGAATTTGTTTGGGGGTCGCTACTCTTTTAGTGGTTCTTTCCGTAATGAACGGAATGCAGACTGATTTAAAGAGTAAAGTTCTTGGTGCCAGTGCGCCTCTTACACTTTCAAGGGTAGACCAAATTGCAATTTCAGATTGGGAAGAGATTGCATCTAATGTAAAGGAGAGTGTGCCTGAAATTAAGAACGCCACACCATATATTTATGAAAAGGCACTATTGAGATTTGATAAAAAAACCGATGGAGCGATAATAAGAGGGGTAGATCCCGCTTCGTTCTCTTTGGTCTCTGATATTCCCGAAAATATTGTTATAGGTGAATTTGATCTTTCGGAAAGAAGGATTGTTCTAGGGGAATTTCTTGCTAACCGGTTGTGGGCTCATGTAGGGGACACAATAACTGTTTCCTCTCCTTTTTCTTCCGTTCCGACGCCGTTCGGTTTTCTGATTTCTGCCGAAGATTATTTAGTTTCCGGACTTTTTGATATGGGAATGTACGAATACAACGCGACGCTTGCCATAATATCAGTAGAAAACGCGAGGAAGCTTTTTGGGGTTAATGGTGTTACTGGAATAGATTTTACTGTAGATAATCCTTATAAAGCTCCCGGGCTCGCGGTTGATATTGTGGCGGAACTTGGTTATCCGTATAGGGTTGTTAATTGGATGGAGAGGAATAGAACGCTTCTTAGAGCTTTAGAGATAGAGAAAAAAGTGATGTTTATCATATTAACTTTAATCATTATCGTTGCTGCCTTTAATATTATTTCTTCATTGGTATTGATTGTTCTGGGAAGAATGAGGGAAATTGGTATCATTAAGGCTCTGGGATCTTCCGCTTCTTCTATTACAAAAGTCTTTATTTTAGATGGACTTATTGTCGGAGGTGGGGGTACTGTTTTTGGCGTCGGTTTAGCCTGGATATTATGCTTTCTTCTTGGAAAGTATCAATTTATAGATTTGCCTTCGGATGTTTATTTCCTTACAAAATTACCGGTAGAAATGCAATTATTTGATTTCCTCCTGGTGGCTTTTTCAGCTATAATATTATCTTTACTGGCAGCTTTGTATCCCGCGAAGAAAGCTTCCAGTCTCGACCCTGTGGAGGCTATAAGAAATGAGTGATAGCATAATTACACTTAAAAATGTAAGTAAAACTTTTATTTCAGGTAAGGAGGAAATAAAGGTACTCGATGGTGTTGATTTAAAAGTTGAAAAAGGTGATTTTATAACGATTAGCGGCCCTTCCGGTTCGGGCAAAAGTACTCTCTTAAACATTATTGGTGGTCTTTTGCATCCTGATGGAGGAGATGTTATTCTCGATGGAAACTCTTTGTATGGTTATAAAGATAGAGCTCTCGCACGAATTAGAAATGAGAAAATAGGATTTATCTTTCAGTTCCATCATCTTTTGCTTGATTTTACGGTAATTGAAAATTTAGCTATACCGCTTTTAATCAAGGGAACTGCTTTTAACAGTGCCTGTGAGGAAGCGGAGAGGTTGTTGCATCGAGTAGATCTTATTGGCAGAATGCATGCTAAACCCAGAACTCTTTCGGGAGGAGAACGGCAACGAGTTGCCGTCTTGCGTGCTATTATAAACGATCCTGTCTTGTTGCTGGCGGATGAACCTACAGGCGATTTGGATTGGGCTCACGCGGAGGCGGTTCTGCGGATGTTAGGTGAGATCCATCGTACCAGTGGAATGACGATTATACTGGTTAGTCATAATCGAAGGGTTGCACAAATGGGAAAAAAAACATATAATTTAATTGAGGGTAAATTAGAGAAAAATGAAATGTGATTTATGCGGCGCTGATGGTGCTAAATATAAATATTATGAAGTATACTCAGATAATGTCCGGGAGATAAATATCTGTGAAGAATGCGCCAGAAAAAAGGGCGTAGACGTTAAAAATAAAGATGATTCGCGTATAGGCGAGAAAATAGTATGTCCGACTTGCGGTTTGATGTTTGATGAGTACAAGGATTCTAAGCAATTAGGTTGTGTTGATTGTTATAAGACTTTTTATGACCAGATTCAGATTTATCTGAAAGATTCACAGTTGGATCTTGTGTATAAAGGTAAAGAGCCTGTTAGGAATACCAAGGTTCTTTTTGTGAAAAAAGAGATTTCAGAATTGAAACAAAAGTTGGAAAATTTTGTTGAAGAAGAAAAGTTTGAAGAGGCGGTTGAATTGAGAGATAGGATTGAGGAAAGGAAAAAAGAGTTGAAAACTATAAGGGGCAAAAATGATTAATTCACTTGTGGAACATTTTCCTGTATGGGTGGAAGAAGCCGGTCCTTATTCTGAAATGGTTTTGTTTTCCAAGGTTTCTTTATATCGTAATCTTGGAGGTTATAAGTTTAATAAAAAAAACACTGAAAAAGAGAAAGAGCAAATTTTAAATTTACTGTTTGAAGGTGTTTCCACGCTGCCTCATTTTGATAATTATATTACTTTAAAAGATTTAGAGGATAGAGACAAGCGATTTTTCGTAGAAAGACATTTTATATCAAGAAAAGAATATGAAAATTGTGAGTTTATTGGTTTGGCTTTAAATGATTCTCAGAGCAATATGCTTGTTTTGAATTCTGATGAACACCTTGAAATTTCTTCTATATGTTCAGAATTGTCTGCTAAAGAAGCGTTTGTTCAATGTGATGGACTGGATGATGAATTGAATGAGGAATTTGGTTTTGCTTATGATAAGGAATTGGGTTTTTTGACTTCGTCGACAGATAAAGTCGGAACAGGTATGATTGTTTCTGCTGTAGCTCATCTCCCCGCTCTTGTTATTACCGGTAAATTTGTCGATGTCATCGATGATCTCGAGGAGTCACTTTTTTCGATCGAAGGTGTTTTTAATATGGGGGAGAGTGTCGAGGGTAGCTATTTTAAAATAAGCAGCAAGTTTACCCTTGGTGTTTCCGAAGAAGAAATATTAAAATTATTTAAAAATAAAATTAAAAGCATAATTAAGGATGAAATTAACAGCAGGGAATACTTAACTCAAAAAGTTGGTTATGAAACGGAAGATAAAATTTGGAGATCCTACGGGATTTTAAAAAACGCGAGGATTCTGTCCGTTACAGACTTTCTTAACTTGACATCAGCCCTGAGGCTTGGTTCCAGTTTGGGTATTATCAAGGATGTAAATATAATGGATTTGAATAAATGGCTTTTTCAGGTTCTTCCCGGACACATAAGGATTAATAATGAAGATGTTAGTAATGAAAAAGAAGAAAATATTCTTAGAGCAAAGATAATAAGGAATTATTTAGGAGGATAATCCTATGTTTATGGATGAAAGATTTACAAAAAAGCTTATAGATGTTGTTAAAATATCAAAAGATCTGAGCATTGAAGTTGGCTTGAGTGAAGTTACTCCGGTCATTCTTTTACTCGCGATACTGAAACACGGGAACAATATCGCGGTTACAATAATTGAAGAAGCTGGAGTCGATATCGAAGCGCTCGAGAATCGTATTCTAAGACTTGTAAGGGGTATTAGTGGAGTTTCAATTATAAAAGAACCGATAGGTTTATCGGAGGATTCAATTAATATCATTGAACAGGCAAAAGAAGAAGCCTTAATCCTTGGCAGACAAATAATAGGTACGGAACATCTACTTCTATCTTTACTGAAATCTAATGAAGTAACTTTCGTTGAAATATTAAAACCCGAGGAGATTGATTATTATTTAGCAAAACAGATGCTTCTCGAGATTTTCAATAAGGAAAAAGTAAGTGAGCAAAGTACAGATAAATCGAAAAAGTCTGTCGACAGAACGCTTGATTATTATACGAGGGACCTTACCGAACTCGCGAAGAAAGGGAAAATCGATCCCATAATCGGTAGGGAAAACGAGATGGAAAGGATAATCCAAACTTTGTGTCGAAGAAAGAAGAATAATCCTGTGCTTGTTGGTGAACCAGGTGTTGGTAAGACTGCAATAGTAGAGGGTTTAGCTCAGAGGATTGTTGCAGGTTCAATTCCTAAGATGCTTCAGGGGAAGAGTATTCTTTCTATGGATCTCGCTTCTATTATAGCGGGAACAAAATACCGCGGACAGTTTGAAAAAAGGTTAAAACAGATCTTAGAATCATTGAAAGATTCCGATAATATTCTTTTTATCGATGAAATGCATACAATTGTAGGTGCCGGAGCTGCCGAAGGAGCGATCGATGCTTCTAATATGCTAAAACCAATTCTTGCCAGGGGTGAAATTCAAACAATTGGAGCGACTACTACTGAAGAATACAGGAAATATATCGAGAAAGATGGCGCGCTTGAAAGAAGATTACAAATGATTCTTATAGATCCTCCTACAGTAAATGAAACGATAGATATTTTAAACGGTATTAAACGTAAATATGAGGATTTTCATAAAGTTACTTATACCGATGAAGTAATTAAAGTAGCTGTAAAACTTTCCTGCCAATATATAACGGATAGAAACCTTCCTGATAAGGCGATCGATGTCCTGGATGAAACAGGAGCCAAAGTCAGGTTAAGGGAAACTAAAGTTCCCGATGAAATTGTAAATCTCGAGGGAGAATTGCGAGAGGTAAAAGAGAAATTAATAAAAGTAAGGGAAGAAGGAAAGTATGAAATTGCAATTGAACTGCGGGACAGAAGGGATGAAATCGAAGGTAAACTCGAGAAAAGCTTAGAAGACTGGGGAAAATACGAAGGTCTTAAGCAAGTAACCGTTTCTGAAGATGATATAAGAGAAGTTATTTCCCTTTGGACGGGAGTTCCTCTGAAAAGGCTTAAAGAGGAAGAGACAGAGCGGCTTCTTTCAATGGAAGATGAAATTAGAAGGAGACTGGTGGGACAGGATGAAGCGATTAAAGTGGTCTCTCGCGCGATCCGGAGAAGCAGGGCTGGTCTTCGCGATATGAAAAGACCTTTAGGAGCTTTTTTGTTTCTTGGCCCCACGGGAGTAGGTAAGACAGAGTTGGCTAAACAGCTTGCTAAATTCCTTTTTAACACAGAAGAAGCTCTGGTTAGAATAGATATGAGTGAATATATGGAGAGATTTAACGTTTCTAAACTGATAGGTGCTCCTCCCGGATATGTTGGATATGATGAAGGTGGGGTATTAACTGAAACTGTCAGAAGGAGACCTTATTCTGTTATTCTTTTAGATGAGATAGAAAAATCTCATCCTGATGTTTACAATATTCTTCTTCAGGTTTTTGATGAAGGGATTCTTACTGACGCGTACGGAAGAAAAGTTTCTTTTCAGAACACCGTTATTATTATGACGTCTAATATAGGAACAAGAGAAATAATGCGTGGTTCTCATGTT
>CAYWUC010000221.1:0-6366 GCA_964461395.1 uncultured bacterium | reverse complement strand
CTTGTGCAAGGATTTGGGGGCCTTCTCTTTATCCCTTTATTTATTTCTTTCAACATATTTATTAAATTATAATGTCTATCCATAATAATTCTACCCATTTATTAGGATATTTGTTTATAGTATAACATACGAGGATTTGGGATATAGGATTTAGTTAAAGAAACAAATAAAAAACTCTGTTTGCTTTGTGTGTGAATTTATTAGTTGGTTCGTTGGATCGTGGGGTTGTTGGTTCGCATTTAAATTTTTGTTGTTGTGGTTGGGTTGGATTCTGACTTCGCACCTCCTGGCTTCTGAATTCTGTTTTCTGTGTTCTTTTTGGTTCAAAAAGGAAGGGGATAGGGACAAAAATCCCACGCTTGACAACAGCTGTACTTCTTATTAGTATAGGGTGAATTTTCGAAGGAAAATTTTTTTAAAACGAATGGTAAAGAAATTTGGCTTTGGCAAAGAGTCACGGATAAGAGAAAACAAACTGATTAAAAAGATTTACAACAAAGGATTCTTTTATCGTGGGGAGTTTGTATATGTACACTTTTTGCCGGAAACAGAAAAAAAGTTTTCTATTCGTTTAGAAAGAGGAATAAAGGGAGGTTTGGAACGCAACAGGTTGCGTCGTCGTTTGAGGGAAATTGTTAGAAAGTCCAATCCTTCTTTAAAGAATGGCTTATATATTGTTTCGGGGAGAAAATCGGCTCTAATGGAAAATTACGATAAGATAAAGAATGATTTCGGTAAAATATGCGATAAGGAAAATTTATGGCTAAAGCAATAATAGCGTTACTGAGATTCTATTCAAAAAATATATCTGTTTTTTTCCCGAGAAGATGTAAATATTACCCTACTTGTTCCTCTTATGCGATACAGGCTTTAGAGAGAAAAGGATTTTTAAAAGGTTTAGTCTTAAGCATATGGAGATTGCTGAGATGTAATCCTTTTAGCAAAGGCGGATACGATCCACTCGGAGGTGAATGATGGACGATACAAGAAGAATGATTTTGGGTTTTGCGCTTATATTTATTTTTATGCTGCTCTTTCAATTTTACTCAACCTCTAATAAAAAAAATTTAGAGCCGGAAACAACATCTGAACAGGTTCAAGAAGAAAAAATTCAACCGGAAAAAATAGTTCCGGAAGAAGAAAAAAACGCGTTACCCGCACTTTTTTCCGAAGAAGAAAAAACGGAAAAAGAAAGCGCGGAGATTATCAAAATAAGCACAAAACTTATGGACGCGTATTTATCTTCCATGGGTGGAGTTATAGATTCTGTTTATCTCAAGGATTATGGGGTAATGTTTTTCGCGCTCGATAGAAGTCAGCCGCTGCTATCGACTTCTATTATCACATCGACAAGAACTGTTTCAACTAAACCTATTAACTTTAAAGTGAAAGTCGAGGATGATTATTCTGAGAAAAGAGTTATTTTTTCTTACATGTTGGATTCGGTTCTGGTAAGTAAGACATATATGTTTTCCGATTCTTCTTACATCGTTTATATTGAATGCTCGCCGAAATCTGAATATATGTACGAAATAAGTTCTTTCGATACCGGAGAGGAATTTTCACGTGAGTCCTTTTATAGCGGGGTAGTTTATTATGCCGGTAAGAAAGCATATACAATAAAAAAAGGAGATTTGTTTAAAGGTTCGGATGAAGATATGTCCGGAGTAATTGAATGGGTCGGATATAAAACCAAATATTTCTTTGGCGGAGTGGTTCCGGAAGAATACCTGGACGAGTTTACTCTAAGGAAATCACCCGATTCTCCCGTTGTTGCTATTAAGGATAATTACAATACCGCAATGTATTTTGGTCCTCTTAAGTTTTCTGTTCTTGCCTCGGTTAAAGAGGGTTTTGAAGACGCGATATATTTCGGCTGGACGCTCTTGAGGCCGGTAGCGAAGTTCATTTACCATTTTATGCAATTTCTGCATCGATACGTAGATAATTACGGGCTGGTAATTATTTTGTTTGTTGTGTGTCTTGTTCTCGTGCTTTCTCCGCTCACGATGCATCAAACCAAATCGATGAGTAAAATGAAAGAACTGCAGCCAAAAATGCAGGAGATAAAAAAGAAATACAAGGATGACCCACAACGCATAAACCAGGAAACGATGAAAATGTACAGAGAAACTGGTTTTAATCCTTTTTCAAGCTGTCTGCCGATGTTTCTGCAAATGCCGATTTTCTTTTCTTTGTTTCAGGTTTTAAATTCATCCATAGAACTTAAAGGCGCTCCATTCATTTTCTGGATAAAAGATCTGTCTGTAAAGGATCCGTACTACATACTTCCTGTATTGACAGGTATTTCTATGTTCCTGCAGCAGCGTATAATGAGTCCGGCAAATCAGGATGATCAACAAAAAATAATGTCTTATATGATGCCCATCTTTATTACCTTTATTTTCTTGACTCTCCCTTCGGGACTAACTCTATATTTCTTTACTTACAATATTTTGATGTTAATCGTTCAGAATATTATTAAAAAAAGGACTAAGGAGGTTTAATTATGGTCAACCAGGGAATAGAAATCGAAGCTCCGAATCTTGAAGAAGCAATAAAAAAAGGACTTGAAGAACTTTCCCTAAAAGAAAAAGAACAAATGGAATGGGAAGTTCTATCGGAAGAAGAAGGAGGTACGGTAAAGTTAAAAGTTAAGAAAAAAGAAGAAACGCCCGTAAAAACGGAAGCCGAAGCAGAATCGCCGAAGAAAGAACTTATCCTTAAGGAGATAAATACAATGATGGAGAAACTCGGAACTTCAGGGAAGGTCCGAATCGAAGAAGAAGATGATAAACTTTATGTCGATATTAGAACTAAAGATATGGATGGAATGTTAATAGGAAAATCCGGTAAGACTTTAGAATCGTTTCAACATCTGCTGTCGAGAATTATTCACTCAAAAGACAATTCAATAAACTTTGTTATCGATATCGCGGGCTACAGAAGAAAAAAAGAAAAAACCTTAACAACCAGAGCGAGAGCTTTCGCGTACGAAGTAAAAAGATCCAAAAGAGAATATATTTTTCAGCCTTTGCCCCCTTCTCTGCGGAGATCTATACATTTGGCAGTTTCAGGCATTAAGGGAGTAAGAACTTATACGATAGGTGATTCTGAGTTAAAGAAAGTGGTTATAGCTCCCTCGAGGGATTAATCAGTACAAAAAGGTTTTTTCGAAATAAATTCCAGCGCTTATTTTCTAAATTGTTCAACACAAATAAATGAGTAATTTTACTGAAACTATTTGCGGTATAAGTACTCCTATAGGTATAGGTGCTATTTCTATTATAAGAGTTAGCGGCAAAGATTCTATTAAAATAGTGGAAAAAATTTTTATTCCCCGGGACAAATTAAAAAAAACAAAAGGGGATTCAATTCTTCATGGTTGGATCAAAGATCCTGAATGTAAAAAAAACTTAGACGAAGTTCTTCTTTTTGTATTCAAAAATCCCTTATCTTACACAGGAGAAGATATGGTAGAAATTTCAACCCACGGTGGTGTCGTTATACCCCAAAAAGTGGTTCGACTATTAATACAGAATGGGGCGAGAATGGCGGAACGGGGGGAATTTACAAGAAGAAGATTCTTAAATGGTAAAATGAGTCTTTTGGAAGCAGAGGCAATTTTAAATGTAATACAGGCAAAAACCGAAAAAGGACTTTTAATCGCCGAAGAAAATTTGAACGGAAAACTTAATAAAAAAATAAATGAACTAAAGAAAAACTTCCAGGAAATAAAAACTGTTATCGAGGCCGATTTAGATTTTGGGGAAACCGATATGTTGTCTTTCGATATCAGTGAATTACTTAGAAAGATAGAAAACCTTAAAAAGAAATTAAAAGATATGGTCGCTTCCTATACGCGGGGGAAAATCTTGCTCGATGGTTTTAGATTGGCGATAGTGGGGAAACCAAACGTAGGAAAATCGAGCCTGTTCAATACAATACTTCAGGAAGACAAGGCAATTGTAACAGAAATTCCGGGAACGACAAGAGATCTTCTGGAAGGAGTAATAGACCTCGAAGGTTATCCTGTCATTATTCACGACATGGCCGGAATAAGGTCTTCGGATTCTAAAGTAGAAAAAATCGGGGTAGATAAAGCCCTTCAAATGGTTAAGCGCTCGGATGGTATTTTGTTCGTTATGGACGGGTCAGAGACAACAGATAAAGCGGATGAAGAAATATTTAAAATTATAACTAAGAAACCATTTATATTAGTAGTAAACAAATCAGACCTTAAAAAGGGAATAAAGGATATACCTTTTTCCGGGAAAACTATCCGGGTTTCAGCAAAAGAACACTTAGGTTTAGATAAGTTGAACAAAACTATTGTAAAATTAATCGAAGAAATTATTCCGGATCATACGGAGGAGGGAGCTATCTGTACAACCCAGAGGCAGAAAGAAAAAATTACATGCGCGATAGATTCTCTCGATAGCGGACTTAAAGCCATAAAAAAGGGTAAAGATTTAGAACTTCTGGCTTTTGATATCGACGAAGCGATAAATTCTCTAAAAGAATTGACAGGAGAGATTACCTCGGAAGACATTCTTGATAATATATTCTCGAATTTCTGTATCGGAAAATGAAAAAATCGGATTTTTTGTACGACTTGCCGCCTGAACTTATAGCACAGTATCCAAAAGAAAAGGGCGAATCTCGACTCATGATTCTGCACAGGAATACGGGGAAAATCGAGCATAAAGATTTTCGAGATATTATAGATCATATAAAACCTGAAGATTGTTTGGCTGTAAACAACTCGAAGGTTATTCCAGCGAGGTTAAAAGGATTTAAAGCTTCCACCGGAGGTAAAGTCGAATTGTTGCTTGTCGAAAAGAAAAGCGATAATATCTGGAAATCGCTGGCTTTTCCCGGGAAAAGAGCCAGGATTTCCGATGTGATAATAATAGACGATAATGTTAAATGCGAAGTTGAAAATATCGATTCGGAAACGGGAGAGAGAATTTTAAGGTTTGAAGTCACAAATGGTAATCTTTTAAATTATGGAAAAACTCCTCTTCCTCCTTATATTAATCGTCCGGCTGAGGATGTCGATATCAAAGGATACCAGACAATTTATGCTAAAAAAGACGGTTCCGTAGCTGCTCCTACCGCGGGGCTGCATTTCAGTAAAAACATTCTGGATGAATTAAAAAATAAATGCGGAAAAATAGCAGAAGTGACTCTTCATGTTGGTCCGGGAACTTTTCGACCTGTCCGTACGGAGAATATTGAGAATCACAAAATGGAAAGTGAATTCTTTACCATAACTAAAGAAACTGCTTCGATTATAAACCACACAAAAGAAGATGGGGGAGGAGTCTTTGCGGTAGGTACCACGACTGTAAGAGCCATCGAGTCGGCAGCGATAGAAAAAGGTAAAATAAGAGAAAAAAAAGTAAGAACGGATATTTTTATATATCCGCCATACGAGTTTAAAATTGTGGATCATTTACTGACTAATTTTCATCTTCCCGGCTCGACACTCATTATGCTTGTGTCGGCTTTCGCGTCACGGGAAATGATTTTGGATTGCTACCGGGAAGCTATCAAAGAAAAATATATGTTCTATTCATACGGCGACGCAATGTTGATACTTTAAACCATAAAATACACAGCTTCTATGAGCTGTTAGCTTTTTGCTTTTTGCATTAAATTCCCACATAAAAGCCTAACCTTGAATTTTTACCAGAAAGAATAAAAATTCTTTATTTTGTTTAAGCTAATAGCTAAGGGCCAAAAGCTAATTGCTTTTTTTGAATAGGCTTGTCAATTAAAAAAGGGGAGATTGATCTCCCCTTTTTTAATTGGAATTATTGCAGTCGTTGCTTTATTTTTTATTCTTCCACAGAGAATTTATAAAGGATTATTTCCTTTCTTTCTTCGCCCGCGTTTATAATACAGGAGGGGAAGTTCGGTTTGTTTGGCGAATCAGGATAATACTGCGGTTCTATACAGAATGCGTAATGCTGCTGGTATGCTTTACCGTTTTTACCCTTAAATCCATCAAGAAAGTTACCGGAATAGAATTGAGCTCCGGGCATAGTTGCATATATTTCCATAACCCTGCCGCTTTCAGGTTCAACAACTTTGCAAGCCATAGAAAGTGGTTCATCTGACTTCGTTATAATGAAATTATGGTCATAGCCACCGCTGAATTTCTTGTCAACTTCTTCGATTCGTGAGCCTATGGTTTGAAGTTCTGTAAAATCTAAAGGGGTTCCTTCGACACTCTTTATTTCTCCGGTAGGGATTAATCCATCGTCTACGGGAGTATATTCTTTCGCGTTTAATTTTAACTTGTGGTCCAGTATTGTACCTTTTCCTTCTCCCTTCAAGTTGAAATATGAGTGGTTTGTA
>CAYWUC010000220.1:0-2935 GCA_964461395.1 uncultured bacterium | reverse complement strand
AAGTAGAAATTTTCCCATAGAAAGAAAAAAAACAGAATATAGAGAATAAAAATTTCAGCAAGCCATAGGACAAAGGATATAAGAATTATTGGTGCAATATTCATTTATAAGGTTTTTTGATTTTGTTGATACTATTAATCTGTATCTTTAATTAATTTTCGTTAGTTTCTTCGAAGTCCTGACGCTTGGGGTTTCAAAATTACAGAGGTAGATTCCGGCAGGCATTCTAACTCCATTTATATTTGTGCCGTCCCAACTTACGGCATAAACAGAGGGGTCGAGTATCTCATTAACCAGAGGGTTGATGAGCTTTCCGGAGAGGTCGTAAATGTCGACTCTGACTCCTTCTCTATTTTCAACTTTAAAGCTAATCTCCACAGAGTTAACGAATAAATAAGGAGAAACTTTAAGTAAATCTTCGGTAGACGATTCCTCATCGTTTATTCCTGAACCCGCGTAAACAACGTAATTGAGAGAAAATTCTGAAGTGTTGAAATTTATGTCTGAGGTTGTGGCCGTGATAGTATCCCCAACGTTAAGCTCTGAAACCAAAATACTCCAGTCACCCGAGGCGTTATAGGGGGTAGCGGATCCGAGAAATATCTGTCCCTCTCCGTGACCCGAGGGATCTACTTTTGCGCGAAAAACCTCGACAACAGCTTGAAGAGGATCTGAGTCTATATCTATGTGACCATAGATATTTGTTTGCTCGGCGACATTAATGGCGCTATCGATTACAGGAAAGTTTAAGTCTTGATTCGGCAAATTGTCAGTATCGCTTACATCGTTTAAAGTTAGTCCGTCATTATCCAGGTCTATTCCGAGGCCAGAAGAGGACAAAGTTCCGTTATCATAAATAGAGTTTTGAATAATCTGATTCCCGTCAGCATTAGCATTACTGCTTGGATGTTCCCAAATCATAATTCCACTGCGACCATTATGAGCTATAGTGTTATTCGCTCCAATTATGTTATTTGTCGCATAGCCAAGATTCAATGCTGGAACTCCGTTTCCATAATAAAAACCTAAACTTATACCTTCTCTCAAATTGCCCATAGGAGTTATCTGGTCGACGGCAAGACCAATTATATTGTTGGAAATTATATTATCAGTAGTATACCAATAAATATCTTCGATTTCGTTAACATAACCTATGATACAGACGCCTTCGGTTCTGTTATCTGAAATAAGATTACTATCCACAACATTATGATGAGCGCCTTCTCCTATATAAACACCATTGCACGCATTTCCAAGAGGACTGAGGCCCATTATATCAGTCCCCAGGTGGTTTTTAATAATTAAATTGGAATTATTATCTCCCGGAGGGCAGTTAGAAATAGAAACTCCTCTCGAGTAATTCGCTGAAGAAATATTCCCTTCCACGGTATTACTGTGAGTAAATGAGGTATCTCCAGGTCCAACAATAATATTGATTCCCGCCCAGGCGCTTATCCTGTTCCAGCCATTTCCGCGAGAAATAAATCCACTCATATCGGTACCGATGAAATTACAATAGATATAATTATTAAATGTAGTATCCGAAGTTCCTTCGATACGAATTCCATCCTGCTCGAAACTATCTATGACCATTCCTTGAATTGTATTATTGGGTGAAACTATCCTTATTCCGTGCGAGGTTCCTGCGGCCGAGCCATTAAGTTCCACTAATAGCATGGCTGATGCCGGAGGATTGGACCCGGCCCCCCCTCCTTGAGAAAATCCGTTGATGAGCACACCGGCTCTATCAATAAGCATTGGAAGTTGAGATAGAGGTCTTATAGTAACCTGTTTTCCGGTAGGATCAATATTAAAATTAATGGTATCCAAACCTGGATTACCATTTGCTAAATTAATCGCATCTCGCAGAGAACCAGGTTCGGTATCTAATGCATTAGTAACAATGAAAGTTTTTGATTCTAAGGTTATAGGATTCCCTAGTATAAAGAAAAACAACATAGAGTAAATAAAGTTGATTGCAATTTGTTTCCGTTTCATTTCCCCCTCCTTTCCGTTTCCTCGGCATGATGAAAAACATAAGCCGCGTTGTGAGAAAAATAGGATACTGTATTATAAAGAAAAAAGAAAGAAAAGTCAAGAAATTTTTTAGGATAAAATGTTTTTTTCAGAACATTTAATTTCTGATTAGATTTATTTTTTCTTTATTTTTTTTGTTGGTTTCTTTAGTTCTTTTAGAATGTCATTAAGTAATTTATTGCTATTCTTTGATAATTTAAAAGTCTTTTCCGCGAGCTCTGTTTCTTTCTGGCTCAACTCCCTTACAAAATCTAAGTATTTTCTGTTTTTTCTCTGAATGTTGTAAACAATAATTAATATAATGATAAATAAAAACAAAAATAATAGAGGAAGATAATTGAAAATGTCGATAAAAACCCCGGATGGTACATTTTCTTGCGCTTTAGTATAGTACTCCTTTGCTGATAACCATTTTTCGTTTTCTTGATCATAGTAAAGAATATTGCTTTGACTCCAGGCGGAATAACTGTAAGAGTACTTTTCTAAGAAATCTTCCGGCAGATCGATTAATTCGATTTCTACTATTCCCATGGTAAAACCACCTTCGAAACCAGACATCTGTTCGTCGACTGTGATATTAAGCATCTTTAGTTCTCCGTCAAAAGGGAACCGCTCTGTTTTAAAACGGTAAAGATTATATGAAAGTTTTTCGAAAACAATAGTTTGTGAATCGTTTTTTTGAAGGTTTTCCCATGCTGAGATTAAAGTTTTTTCCGTTGGTGCAGAAAATAAAATCGTAGGAAACAGAGAGAAAAAACAGAAAACAAAAAAACCCACCGTTCTTGATTTTATCATTATTTGTTCCCTTCTATTATATAAAAGCAAAACATTATAAAACAACCTCCTTGTTTTATCTCGTGAAATATTATTGTTCTATTATACTGGGAAAAGCGAAAAC
>CAYWUC010000219.1:0-6617 GCA_964461395.1 uncultured bacterium | reverse complement strand
AAGGTTTATAACAAAGCAGGAATAATGGTTAAGAATCTTTTCTCGGGAAGAAAACCTGCAGGAAGACACACAATAACCTGGAATGCGACGAATAATTTAGATAAACCGCTGCCAAATGAAATATACTTTATTTCTCTTAAGAAAGGAACGGGAGAAAATCCTGTAAAGAAGATTGTCCTTCTGAGATAGGGAAGCCTGTTATTGGGAACCAGGTCCCGGATACCGGATTCCAGTATTAATTTTTTGACATTGGACTTAGGACTCTGGACGTTGGACTAAAAAAAATCTTTGTGGCCAAACTTTGCTCTCAGCTCACTGCTGACGGCTTATAGGTCTTAGGTTCTAGGTGTTAGGTTTTAGTTAAATAAAAAAAAATCCTGCAAATCTGCGTCCTATTTCAGATACCAGGTACCGGGTTCCAGTATTGAATAGTTGGTTTGTTGGATCGTGGGGTCGTGGGTTCGGAAATTTTTAACGACCTAACAACCTAACGTCCTAACGATCTAACCTTTTATTTCATTGACAAACTCTTCGAAAAAACTACAATTTATCATATGAGATACAATCTATTTATCTTGTTAACAACTTTACTAATCTCTAACTTCTCTTACTCGCAGGAATTCAAAATGCCTGAAAGCGCGGTTTTCGACCCCTTAACAAAACGATATTTTATTTCTAACTTCGGAGACGGAAGCATTATCCAGATAGATTCGACCGGGGAAAAAACTTATTTCAAAAAGGGATTATCGAAAGTACTTGGGATATTAATATATAAAAATACATTATATATCGTGGATAATCCAAAAAAGGTAAGAGGTTTCGATATTACAGACGGAAGCACCAAACTAGAAATTCTAATAGAAGAAGCATCTTTTTTAAACGATATCACAGTCGATAATTCCGGATTCTTATATGTAACAGGCAGCAATACCGCAAAAGTCTTTAAAATCGATATTGCCTCTAAAACTTATTCGCTGTTTATGAAAACTCAAGGTGGTCCAAATGGTATCACTTATGATAAACAGAATAACAGACTTTTAGTTTGCTACTTCGTGGAAAAAGCCCCGATAGATGAAATAAGTCTCGAAGACTCGACTATTTCAACACTCGTATCGACAGAACTTACAAATCTCGATGGAATAACTCTCGATACGGAGGGCAATTGTTATGTTTCGGAATGGGGACCGGGAAGTTTTCAAAAAGGTTATACAAAACAGGGTACAATTTACAAATACAATAGCTCATTTAAAAATGAGCCCGAAATCGTGTCAACCGGGCACCATGGTCCCGCGGATATTTATTTTAACATTTGGAAAAACGAACTGGTAATACCTTCACTATTATCTGACACCGTAGAATTTCTGTCATTAAAGCAAAAATAAAAATTATGAATATCGATTACTCCCCTATTATTCTTGTGATCGATATCAGAACAAACATAATATGTTAGATTTCATATCTTTATATTTTTGGACAATAATATTTGTCAGTATTTATTCCGCTGCAATGAAATATAAAAAACATGAGTTTGCAGATTGGCCACATCACGAAAAAAGACCCAAGGAAATAAAACTATCCAGTTTTATAATTATTTACATTATAGTATTAGCTCTGTTTACAGTTATGTTTTACGATGATAAAAATAGCATTCATGAAATTGGCATAAAACTCGAAATCAACCCCTTTATTTGTTTTTTTACTGGGTTTCTAATAAACACTTTATGGCAACTACTACATCGTATAACATTACACAAATTCTCAATGTTCAAGAGTACAATTCATAATTATAGGGCATATCGCTCTATTCTACCAAGAAAAACCAGAGATAAAAACATTCTAATAATCAGCATTGTATTATTAAATCCAATTTATGAAGAATTTCTTTTTAGAGGAATATTAGTATATAAGCTGGGGCTATTAATCGAAAACTTCTATATAACAATAATTATTGGTTACGCGGTATTTATAATACTGCATCTTTATCAGGGAATATCCGTAATTTTCGAGCATACGCTTCACTATATATTTTTTACAGTGATATTATTTAGTCCTTTAGGTTTAATTGGAGTTATTGGTTTTCACTTTGGTTCAGATTTGTTTCCATTTGTAATGATCAGGCAAGTGCTAAAAGATTATATCGCCAAATATAGAAATAGTAAAAAGGTTCTTAGTAGTTAATATAGGTTTTTGGTTTTAGGCTTTAGTTAAAAAAATTTTTACCATTTGTTTTCTATGTAGAATCGTTGGGGTGGTTTTTACTAATTTACTAATAAGCGGCTTTTTCGTATTGTGTATCTCTGTACTCTCTGTGTGTTTCTTTTCTCTGTGTACTCTGCGGTAAATTTTTTTAGTTTATTTGTGTTATTCGTGTAATTTGTTTTTAAACATAGCTCTTCGCTATTCGCTTTTAGCTGTTAGCTTAAAAACAATACAAAACTTTGTGATCTTTGTGGCTTTGTGTGAGATTATTTTTTTTGAATTTTTATTGAACTTTTATTTGTAATTTTACAATTTGATATTTGATTTTTGAATTCTCTTTAATATCCTCTTATACTATCGAGTTCCTTTTCCATAACTTTCTCGGGTACCGGCTGATATTTTTCAAACTGCATAAAATGCACACCTCTCCCCCCCGTAAGAGAACGTAAGGAAGTGGCATAACCAAATAAATTCGCGAGAGGAACATCTGCTTCGATTATAGCAAGATCTTCGATATGATCAACGTGTTTTACATCACCTCTCCTCGTATTGATATCATCCAAAATGGTTCCAAAGTATGTATTCGGAACAGTAACCTCCACTTCCATAAGAGGCTCCAAAAGCACAGGATTTGCCTTTTTATACGCGCTCTTAAAAGCTCTCGAAGCAGCTATCTTGTACGCGATATCAGATGAATCTATTTCGTGAAAAGATCCACCGGTTATAGTAATTCGCCCTCCTAAAATTTCAAAACCACCAAGACTTCCGGAACACATCGCCTCTCTTATGCCTTCCTCTATAGCTTTTAAAAATTCCTTAGGTAAATCATTAGCTTTAGCCTTGTTTATAAATTCAAACTCCTCGGAAGGCTCTATAGATAATATAACATGACCGTATTGTCCTTTACCTCCGCTTTGCTTAATAAATTTACCCTCGGCGCTAGCGTTCTGAGTTATAGTTTCCTTATAAGCAACTCTTGGGGTTCTGACTCTTGCCTCGACACTGGATTCTCTTTTAAGCCGCTCCATAATAACTTCAAGATGTAGTTCTCCCATACCATAAATCAAAGTTTCTCCGGTATCCGGATCTATTTTTATCTGAAAGGTGGGATCTTCCTCATGAATTTTATTTAGAGCTACAAAAAGTTTTTCCTGATCCGCATTGGTCTTCGGTGAAACACTGGTAAAAATTACAGGCTCCGGCATCTCAGGAGGCTCGAAAAGGATAGGCTTTCTCGGATCGGCCAAAGTATGACCCGTAGCAGCCTGTGAAAGGCCGACAAAAGCGGCAATCTCTCCGGCTTCTATAGAATCTACCTCTTTTCTCTTGTCCGCGTGAATGAGAATAATTTTAGAAATTCTTTCCAATTTATCAGTATTTACGTTTAATACTCTATCTCCCTGTTTAATTTTTCCCGAATAAATTCTTACAAAAGCTAATTTACCATGGGGATTAGATATTATTTTAAAAACAAGTCCGCTAAAAGGTCCGTTCGGATCGGTTTCTCTTATTTCCTCTTCACCCGTTTTCAGATTTTTACCGCGGGGAGGGGGGACATCCAGGGGGGAAGGAAGATAATCTACAATAGCATCCATAACTTTTTGCACACCAATATTCCTAAGAGCGGTACCGGCAACAACCGGGAAAAAATCAGTTTTGATTGTCCCTTTTCTGACTGCCCTTTTCAAAATAGATGAATCTATCTCTTCCTCATTAAGAAATTGTTCCACAACCTCATCATCATGAAAACTTACCTTATCCAGAAGTTCTTCTCTATATTTCTTTACCGAATCAGAATACTCATCGGGTATTGGTATTTCTTTAAAATCGAGTCCCTTCTCGTCTTCCCATATCCAGGCTTTCATTCCCACAATATCGATAGTTCCTTTTACTTGCTCTCCGGCATAAAGAGGTAAACTCAAAACGAGGGGGGTTACCTTAAGTCTATCTTCCATCATTTTAACAGTCCGGAAAAAATCCGCGCCTTTTCTATCTAATTTGTTTATAAATGTAATTCTCGGAAGATTATATTTATCCGCTTGCCTCCAGACCGTTTCGGATTGTGCTTCGACACCTTCTACACCGCTAAATATGACTACTCCGCCATCGAGCACTCTGAGGCTTCTCTCGACTTCCACTGTAAAATCTACATGCCCGGGTGTATCTATCAAATTTATTCTTTTACCCTTCCAGAAAATAGTGGTGGAAGCGGAAGAAATAGTAATACCTCTTTCTTTCTCCTGATCCATATAATCCATAACAGTAGAGCCATCATCGACTTCTCCTATCCGATGAACTCTTCCGCTGTAAAAAAGAATTCTTTCAGTTAAAGTGGTCTTCCCCGCGTCTATATGAGCTATGATCCCGATATTTCTAACATCAGGGATATCAAACCTTTTCTCTGAATTAGGTTCACGTGCCATTGAAAATTCCTAAACTATACTATCCCAAATATATAAAGATTACCAACCAAAATGGGCAAAGGCTTTATTGGCTTCTGCCATTCTATGAGTATCTTCTTTCTTCTTGTACGCGTTACCTTCTTTTCTGGATGCGGCTATTAGCTCGTTACAGAGCTTTTCTTTCATTAGATACTCACCTCTACTTCTGGCAGCTTTCACCAGCCATTTAATAGCAAGAGAAAGTTTTCTTCCCGCCCTTACTTCCATCGGAACCTGATAAGTTTGTCCGCCTATCCTTTTTGGTCTGACTTCAACCATCGGCTTAACATTATTAATAGCCTGATTGAAAACATCGATGCCTTCTTTACCTGTACGTTCAGTAATGAGATCGATAGCACCGTAGAAAATATCCTCTGCTACGCTTTTTCCCCCATCGTACATTATATTATTTACGAACTTCGATACAAGTTCTGAACGATATTTGTAATCAGCGGGTATTTCTCTTACTGGAGCTCTTCTTCTTCTCATTTTCCCTCTCCTGTACTATCTTTAGGCTTCTTCGTTCCATAACAAGAACGGCTATTTTTCCTACCCTCTACTCCTACTGAATCATATACCCCTCTTACAATATGATATCTAACTCCGGGCAAATCTTTAACTCTGCCTCCTCTAACCAAAACTATGGAGTGTTCCTGCAGGGCATGTCCTTCCCCGGGGATATAAGCACTAACGACTTTCCCATTAGAAAGCCTAACTCTTGCCACCTTACGTAGAGCTGAGTTGGGTTTTTTGGGAGTAGTCGTATATACCCTTAAACACACACCTCTTTTCTGAGGACTACCCTCGAGAGCCGGGGACTTATTTTTTTTCTTAACTTTTGATCTTCCTTTTCTTATTAACTGATTTATTGTCGGCATATTAACCTCCTATGCTCTTTTTGCTTCCTCTGTTGCTTCTTCTTCATCATATTTTAATTGTATATTATTAAAATCTTTAAATCCTGTACCCGCGGGAATTTTTCCTCCTATGATAACATTCTCTTTCAAACCCTTAAGATAATCGGATTTTCCCTCTAAAGCAGCATTCAATAGTACCTTAGTAGTATGCTGGAAAGATGCCGCTGCAATTACTGACTCGTGAGAGAGGGAAGAATGCGTAATACCAAGCAACAGCGGTTCGAAAGTCGCGGGTTGCCCACCTTCTTTCGCAATCTGCATATTTATTTCTTTTACTTCTTTAGCATCCATAACCTGTCCTTCTAAAAATGTGGTATCTCCGCTTTCGGCGATTTTAACCTTTCTGAACATCTGGCGAACGATTATTCCGATATGCTTATCATCTATATTAACTCCCTGCATTCTGTATACCTCTTGAATTTCATTGAGCAAATACTGCTGTGCCGCTATCACACCTTTTACTCTTAATATATCATGCGGGTCTACAAAACCTTCGCATAACTTATCCCCGGCATTTACTTTTTCACCCTCGTGGACCATAAAATACTTGCCATAAGGAACTTTATACCTTTTCTTGTCCTTATCCGATTCCACATAAATAATTCTTTTCCCTCTGGAAACTTTACCAAATCGGATGACACCATCGATTTCGGAAATTATAGCCTTATCCTTGGGAGATCTGGCTTCAACCAGAGCTTCGACTCTCGGAAGACCACCGGTAATATCCTGCGTACGAGCGATATCACGCGGTTTTTTAGCGAGAAGAGAACCAACTTCCACTTCGGCTCCGTCTTCAATAAACAAATAAGAACCTCTGGGGATCGGATATTCGGCTATTTTTTTCTTTTTATATCTAATCTCGATAGTAGGCAGATATTTACTCTTAGAACCATAAACCACCATTCTCTGTCTCTTTCCCGATTCATCTACCATCTCCTTAAGAGTAACTCCCTCTTTAATATCGATAAACTTAACTTTACCCTCTTTTTCTGCTATTATCAAATTAGAATAAGGTTGATATTCAAACAGAACATCTCCCTTCTTAACCTCATCCCCATCT
>CAYWUC010000218.1:0-3421 GCA_964461395.1 uncultured bacterium | reverse complement strand
AGAAAAAGAGGACTCCGCTAATAAATGTTAAGACAAGCGGAAAAATGGATAGTTGTTTTATTCCCTTAGGGATTAAAACAAAGGCAACTGCAGCTATTAATATGCCTCCGCCGAAAGCGATCGCAAAGTGGGTTATGAATTTGTGTATTGAATAATCTTTAAATTTTTCTAATATTCTTGATAACATTCCGCCGATAAATACGGTTATTCCTGCAAAAAATGAGTATGTTACTATTTCTAAAATTTCTTTCATTTTTTTATTATATTTTATTAATTTTCATTAGTTAATATGCTATCCCGTTAGTCTTTTTTTGTTAAGTTATATCAACTTCATCGGTCTCAAGACCTGGATATGTTGAATATTTAATTCCGTTCTTGCCTCGATTTTTAACCGAATACATTAGAGAATCAACTGATTTCATAATTATATCTATACTTGGCGGATTAGTGTTGTAAGTCAAAACACCTATGCTGGATGTTATAGAATAATCTTTAAGGTTTCTATTTTGATTAAATGATTTTTTAATTTTTTCTATAGCTTGTTTAGCAGCTTTGTTATTTGTTTCCGGTAAAAAGACGACAAATTCGTCTCCGCCAAGCCTGGCGACTACGTCGGTTTTTCTGAGATTGCTCTTCATGGTATCGGCGAAGATTCGTAGGACGTCATCGCCGGCAGGATGACCAAATTTGTCGTTTATTTTTTTGAAGTTATCAATATCAATATACGCGATTGTAAAAGGATGCCCGTACCTCTTAGACCGTTCTATCTCTATATTCATGAACTCGTAGAAGGATCGAGGGTTCATTACTCCGGTGAGGTAATCGATGCGTGACAATACTCGCTCATCGTTCAGATGTGTTTTAAGACGTTCCAGCAGTAATGTTACGATAAGGAAAAAGCCTAACATGGTAATGGTATTCCAGAGATGGATAACTACATGTGAATAAAATCGACCTGCAGTAATTTCGGCAATCATCCAGACGGCCGCGCTCATAATTGAAATAACAATAGCAAAGGATTTTCTCGTAAACCATGCACTTGTCATAACTGGAATTAAGTAGAAAATTGAAAATGCGATTTCCGGACCGGTGAAGTAATCGAGTAACCCTGAGAATACTATCAAAATAATGGAAATTATAAACCATTTCAATTTTGCTTGTTCGTTAGATTGTGTGTATTTTATATTTAATTCTCTTTTTGATTTTTGAAAGTTCTTTTTTTCTTTTCTAAACATGGTTTTTGAGTATTAATTCCGGAGGGCTTGGATTCAAGTAAACCTGATTTTTAAGGTATTCGTTACCATATTTTCTTACATAATGATTTATCAAAGTTATGGGAACAATTAAAGGAATATATTCATCATGATATTTTTCAATTAGTTCGAGTAATTCTTCTTTTTCATCGCGGGTTAAATCATTTTTAAAATAACCCATTAGATGTATAAGAACATTCGTATTCTTTTTGATTGTCGCGGGTTTTTTTATACATTTTATTAACAATTCAAAGTATTTCTCATATAGTTCATTAAGTGAGTATTCTTTTTGGTTTGCCAGTAGTCCTCCCAGTTCTTTTAATCTTTTTGGTGAATGCGCCATTATAAGATATTTATGAGATGTGTAAAAATCCGTTAGAATCTTTAAAGATTTTGGTTCTTCTTTTAATATACTCCATCGGTGTATAAGAAATATTTGTTCAATAAAGTTTTCTCTATATTTGAAATTATTCATGTTTTTTTCATCGATAACCGGGATAAGAGAAAAGAATTCTGTAAAGGCTTTAGCAAATAATCCGACACCATTCTTCTCAATGCCTTTTTTTCTATGTATTTCCGCGTTAGATAATCCGCAGCTTGGAGATTTTGATTTAAAAATAAAACCGCAGAGTTTTTTATTTGATAAATCTTTCAAACGTTTTTTTATCCATGGATTCATTTTGTTAGTTATGTCTATATTTGTTTGTTCTGTAATAAGTCGAATTTGTCTTTTGCTTTCGACAAGATTGATTGCTTCCCTGGGAACACTCATGCCGAATTCTACTTCGGGACAAACTGGTAGATATTCCACGTATTTTCCAAATGTATCACGAAGATAATGGTTAAGTTTATGCCCACCATCATACCTTACCTTTTCTCCGAGTAAACAAGTACTTATTCCTACAAGAGGTTTTCCTTTCATAATTTAGTAAAGAATAGTATACGTTTTTGCTATGTTAACGTATTTCAGGCTTTTTAATATTACCAGTATTCTCTTTGTATCCATGGTTTCCTTGTTTAACTTTAAGTAATAATGAATTTATGTCAAGTTGAGTAATTTAATTTAAAAAAGTATCATTTGAGATTAATTTGGGATGTGGGGGGAGTGGATAATCAGTGTGTATCCGTGATAATCCGTGGTTAATTTAATGGGTGTGGGGTAGTTTTAAATAACAATAAAAAATCTTGTGATAATCTAGTGTAATCTCGTGGTTCCTATTAAGGGTAGGGGATGGGCTTGACAAGCAGTTTTTAGTAGCTATATTTCGTCAAACGGAGGATTTATGCCAACTTATGAATATGAATGCTTAAAATGTAAATATAGATTTGAAAAATTCCAGGGAATTAAAGACGAACCTTTGAAAAAGTGTCCGCGTTGTGGCGGGAAATTGAGAAAGTTGATTGGTGCGGGTGTTGGTATTATATTTAAAGGTAATGGTTTTTATCATACCGATTATAAGAAATCCGGTGGTGCTAATTCTGCGACGAAGAAATCAGAGAGTAGTAAAGATAAAACTGCGAAAAAAAACGATTCGTAGAAATTTTCTTAACACCTTTTAATGTTTTTAGTATTTTTTCTTTTTTTTCTTCTTTTTTCCTATCTATTATTTAAGTTTTACGAACATATCAAAGTTTATAGACCCCGGGAAGAATTATTTTCTTTTCCAAGTGATTTAGATGTTCAATTCGAAGATGTAAATTTTACCTCGCGGGATCAGGTGTTACTTAATGGTTGGTTTATAGAAGGTTCTTTACATAGAGTTATCCTTTTCTGTCATGGGAATTTTGGAAATATTTCATCGAGAGTGGATGTTATTAAAGATTTAAATTTACTTGGGTATAATGTGTTTATTTTTGATTATAGAGGTTACGGCAGGAGTAACGGTGTTCCCAATGAAAAGGGTTTGTATTTAGACGTTTTGGGAGCATACGATTATCTTAAAGATAAAGGATTTAAAGATGAAGATATAATTATTTTTGGTAGGTCTTTAGGCGGGGCTGTTGCTATTTTTCTTGCAAGTTTTGTTGGGGGTTTAAGGGGGATGATAATCGATAGTACTTTTATGTCTGCAAGGGATTTGGGTTACGATATACTTGGTTATTATCTACCGAAATTTTCAATATCGAATCGTTTTGAGTCTATTAAAAAAATAAAAAACATAAAAATA
>CAYWUC010000217.1:0-3262 GCA_964461395.1 uncultured bacterium | reverse complement strand
AGAAGAAACGGCGTTATGACCTTCATCGCTATAGGCATAATGTTTTTCTCTCTTTTCCTATTTGGGGCTTTTCTCTGGGGTACTTTCAACCTTTTTGGAGTAATAAGACTTGCCAGAGAAAAAGTCGAAATAAACGCGTTCTTAAGGGAAAATTTACCCGAAAAACAAATAGAAGAATTATCTGACAAGCTCTTGTCCATGGTTGGTGTGGAGGGTATAGAATATATTAGCAAAGAAGAAGCACTGGGTAAATTCCAGGAGGAGATAAAAGACGCTCCCAGTCTAATCGAAGCAGTAAAAACAAATCCCCTTCCCGCTTCCTTCAGTATAAGAGTAAAAGACGGCTATACATCTCCCGAAGAAGTGAAAGAAATATCGGAAAAAATAAAAATTTTCGATGAGTTTATTGCAGTAGAATACGGAGAAAGTTGGATAAACAGACTGGATAAAGTAGTGAAAATATTGTTTCTCTTCGATATACTTCTGGGAATAGTTATTAGTTTCGCGTCTGTTTTTGTTATTTCGAATACTGTGCGTCTCACAGTTCTTGCGCGAAAAACAACAATAGAAGTAATGAAACTCGTCGGAGCCACCGAAAAAACTATTCATGCTCCATTTATACTTGCCGGTTCGATAGAAGGCGGTGTGGCAGGCATTATGAGCGGAGGTCTTTTATATTTGATATACCAATTAAGTTCGAAATTCTTTGTTAAATTTTATTTCCCGCACAATTTGATAATAATAGGTACAGTAATCTTTGGGATAGTTCTGGGAATGATAGGGAGTAAGTTAGCAGTAAAATCAACCTCAAAGGAAATGAAATTTGAGACTCCTAACGTTTAAAGGTGGCATACATCCCCACGACTATAAAGAAAAGTCGAAAAACTCGCAAATAAAAAGAATATCCCCACCCGATTTTTTATATCTTCACCTATCTCAACATACAGGAACTCCTTCCCAACCGATAGTAGAAAAGAAGGAAGAAATCAAAATAGGACAAAAAATCGCGGAAGCTTCGGGCAAATTATCGGTACCTCTTCATTCTCCGGTAAACGGAACTTACATGGGAACTACTACTTACCCTCATCCCCTGGGAGGGATGAAGGAAGCTATAAAAATACAAGTAAACAAAGAAAATACCGAACCCTTTAAAGAAAAAAAAAGAACAAAAATAAAAAATTTATCTAAGACAGAACTTATCAGTATAATCAAAGACAGTGGTATTGTAGGAATGGGCGGAGCTGCCTTTCCAACTTATTTTAAATTACAAGTACCTCCAAGCAAAAAAATAAAAGATTTGATAATAAACGGAATCGAGTGCGAACCCTATCTTACCTCCGACTACAGATTGATGATAGAAAAACCGGAAGAAATAATGAAGGGTGTCGATATAATAAGAAGAATAGTAAGACCTAAAAATGTATGGATTGCGATTGAAGCAAATAAACCCGACGCGCTTCATGCTTTGCGGGAAACCGATTCACAGTTTCCCTGGGCACAGTTCATAACCCTTAAAACTAAATATCCCCAGGGTTCCGAGAAACAACTAATAGACGCGGTAACCGGTAGAGAAATCCCGGAAGGCGGCTTACCTTTCGATGCAAGTGCTTATGTTCAAAACATTGGTACAGCATTCGCGATATATGAAGCAGTGTATCTTGACAAACCTTTATTCGAAAGGGTCGTTACCTTAACGGGAAACGTAAGACACCCGTCAAACTTTCTTACCCCAATAGGAACACCCTTTGAATACCTGATTGAAATATCCGAAGGGATAATCGGAAAACTTTCCAAAATTATAAATGGTGGTCCTCTAATGGGTATCGCGCAATCACGAACGGAAATTCCAGTCTTAAAAGGCACCACGGGAATTCTAATTCAAAACAAAAAAGAATACATAGAAAAAAACCCTCGACCCTGTATAAGATGCTCCGCGTGCGTCGATGCCTGCCCGATGAAACTATTACCCACAGAAATTAATAAATATATTGAAATGGATAATCTTGAAAAAGCAAAGTATTTAGGAGTTCTTTCCTGCATGGAATGCGGCAGTTGTTCATACGTTTGCCCCGCGAATATTCCTCTCACTCAGCAATTTAAGATCGCGAAAAACAGAATAACAAAAGAAAATAAATAATGTTAAATATTAGCCCTGCTCCCCATATAAAATCGACTATAAGCACAAAAAAGATAATGTGGAGTGTTGTAGCTGCTTTAATGCCGTCTTTTGTATATTCTGTCAGTATATTCGGAGTAAGAGTTATTCTCCTGACCCTACTGTCCATAATTTCAGCAGTGGGAACAGAATATATTTTTAAAAAAGTAACAAAGAGAGAAATCACTATCTCGGACGGAAGCGCGGTTATTACGGGAATACTATTGGCTTTCAATATTTCTCCAAATTCTCCCTGGTGGCTTCCCGTAGTGGGTTCCGCTTTCGCCATTTTCGTAGTAAAAGAAGTTTTTGGCGGTTTAGGTTACAATATTTTTAATCCCGCTCTAGCCGGAAGAGCATTTCTTATGGCTTCCTGGCCGGGGCTAATGGCAGGAAATTGGAAAGCACCTGCCTCCGGAACTCTGTCCGGCTTACCTCTACAGGCTTTTGATGGGATAGCTCAGGCAACACCTCTGACTTTACTTAAAGCACATTCGGGCGCATCGATAGCACAATCTTTGAATTCAACTTACATGCTCAAATCTCTTTTCTTTGGTAATGTAGGAGGATGCATAGGTGAGACTTCGGCAATTTTACTGCTCCTCGGCGCTCTTTACCTGTTTATCAGAAAATACGCGGACTGGAAAATATCACTTGGTTATATTGGTTCTGTTTTTGTCTTTTCGGGTATTTTATACTATTTAGGACAAACACCAACAATACCGCTTTTTCATATACTGTCCGGTGGGGTAATGCTCGGAGGTCTCTTTATGGCAACCGATATGGTAACTTCTCCCGTAACCGTAAAAGGAAGATGGATATTTGGTATAGGCGGGGGAATAATTTGTGTGCTTATCAGAATCTGGGGCGGATATCCCGAAGGCGTATCTTATTCCATTTTAATTATGAATATGTTTGTACCTCTTCTAGATAAAATATCCGAGAAACAAATATTCGGGAGGTAAATATGTTGCAAAAAATTAAAGAAGTATCTGTATTATTTTCATTAGGAATAATTTCCGCTTTTCTTCTTTCTTTCGTTTACGTGCAAACAGCACCCGTAATATCAAAGTACAAAAAAGAATCATTGAAGAAATCATTAAGCGA
>CAYWUC010000216.1:0-5246 GCA_964461395.1 uncultured bacterium | reverse complement strand
TTTACCCTTTGCCAATTCCGTTATTATAGAACCCGTAGCTATATTTGAGGCACAACCGTATGATTCGAACTTTACATCCTTAATCTTTTTTGTATCTTTATCTACTTTAATATAAACCGAAACCATATCTCCGCACGCGGGACTTCCTTCAGTTGACTTTCCATCAGGATTCTCAATACTTCCCACATTCCTGGGATTTCTAAAATGCTCAAGAACTTTTTCATTATAAGGAAATTTCATTTTTACCTCGCTTTTTTCCTTTAAGAGGACTTATCTTACGCAGTTTCCCTACGACATCCGCAAGAGCATCAACTATCTGATCCACATCTTCTTTTTTGTTAAATCTTCCGAAAGTAAATCGAACAGACCCATGAGCTCTCTCATGGTCGCCTCCAATACCCAATATCACGTGACTAGCCTCGAGCGATTTGCTAAAACACGCTGAACCGGTACTCACGGCAAAACCCTTCATATCGAGATGAAGCGTTATGGACTCACCCTCGACAAAGTGAAAAGTTATATTCGCATTATTTGGGATTCTTTTTTCGGGATGACCGTTTAAAACAGTATCGGGGATTTCTTTTTGGATTTTTTCTATGAGATAATCCCGCAGATTTTTTATTCTTTTATTCTCTTCTTCCGTTATAAGTTCGATAGTTTTCGCGAAACCAATTGCTCCGGGAATATTTTCAACACCGGCGCGCAAATCAAACTCCTGGAATCCTCCGTCAATCCACTTCGCCACAGAAACGCCTTCTTTTACATAAAGAGCTCCGATACCCTTTGGACCATGAATCGTATGAGCAGAAACTGTGAGTAAATCTATATCCAATGTACTTAAGTCGATAGGAACTCTTCCGAAAGAATGAGTTGCATCAGAGTGAAAAATAACATTGTTCTTATTGCATATCCCGGCTATCGTCTTTATATCCTGAATGGTTCCTATTTCCTGATTGGCGTGCTGTATCGAAACCAATATCGTTTCCTCGTTAATTGAATCATTAAGCTCATCCGGATTCACCAAACCATATTTATCTACGTTCAAATAAGTAACTTTAAATCCTTCTCTCTCGAAAGATCTCGCGCTGTTTAAAACAGGAAAGTCTTCTATCCCGGATACAATTATGTGTTTTCCTTTCGTCCCGGACAATTTTTTAACCACACCTTTTATAGCAATATTACTCGATTCCGTATTTCCCGAGGTAAAAATCAATTTACCTTCAGGATTTCCCAAAGCGGAAAGGATTTTTGTTCTCGCGCCATCAAGAGCCTCCCTTGCTTCTATTCCAAGCGAGTAACCAAATTCGGAAGTCGCGACAGCATAAACATCGAAAAAGTACGGCTTCATTGACTCCAAAACTCTCTCATCCATTCTGCTCGATGCTGCGTTATCAAAATAAATCGTTTCTCTTTCCATATCTCATCTCCCCTAAATAAAAAGAGTCACATTAGACTCCATCGCTTCTTTAATATAAGTTCCCACACCGCAATAATCACTTATTACATCTTCTCTTAACTTCTCTTTATCCACTCTCATAATCTCCATTGTCATATCACAGGCGAGTATTTTACCCCCAAGCTCGACAAAATCTTTCAGCATTTTATCAAGAGAAGCGACACCTGCCTGTTTCATCCTTCGCCTTATCATCCACCTGCCGAGCCCGAGCATATTCATCCTTGAAAGCGAAGCCTTATCCAACTTTCCTTTTTTAAGACGCTCGAGACCCCAGAAAGTAAAATACATAGAAACTTCCATACCCATAGAAAGAGCGCCCAAACCAATAATAAAAGCGCTGTAAACCTTATCCAAATCTCCGCTATGAACGATTAAAGTTGCTTTTTTATCCATGCAATCCCCCTACTTACGAATCTTTATAGACCACACACCACCCTCTTCCCGAACCCCCAAAAGTTCCAACCCCATCGATTCCACAGCCATAGGTATTTCTTTTTTTGAAGACTGATGCGTTCCCGTAACTTCGATCACGTCGCCCTTAGAAGCCTTACGCAAAGCCTTCCTTGTTTCCACTAATGGTACGGGACACGTTTCATTTTTACAATCAACTTTTATTTCTCCCATTTTTACCCCCAATTATAAAATTTTTAACTACCATTCTATCTGTTCTATAGAATTAATAGAACTACTAATAATATACGCATACTGTGATTTTTGTCAAGGGGTTTTTAATGGGTAGTCCTCTTAAACGATTCAGTCTTCTTATCATCTTGACATATATTATCAAAACACTATGATATATCTGGAAATTTGAAGAATAATGAAAAAAATAACTCCCGAAATAAAACGGACCTATTTAAAATTCAAAAAAGAAATTGAATGCAGGCTTAATGAATTCAGGCAAATCGGAAAAAGGGCAACCCCCGAAGAGTTATTTACGGAGTTAGCCTTCTGCATACTAACCCCCCAATCAAAAGCGAAACTTTGCTGGGAAGCAATCCTTGCAATGCAAAAAGAAAATATTCTCCTCAATGGCACAAAAAAAGAAATAAACAAAAAGCTGCAGAAGGTTAGATTTAAAAATAAAAAAACAGAATATCTTCTTGAAAACAGAAGGAAATTTTTCTGCGACAATGATTCAATTTACAACAACATAAAAAAAATAAAGTCTCCCTTAAAATTACGCGAATATCTGGTCAAAAACGTAAAAGGAATAGGATGGAAAGAAGCGAGTCATTTCCTGAGGAATATCGGCCTTGGCGCGGATATCGCCATACTGGATAGACATATCATCAGAAATCTGATAGAACTAAAAGTACTTGAAGAATATCCCAAAAATCTCTCGGAAAAGAAATACAAAGGAATAGAAGAAAAAATGAAGAATTTATCAGAAGAGTTTAATATACCTATGGATACTCTCGATCATGTTTTCTGGGCAAAAGAAACAGGCGAGGTATTCAAATAAAAAATGTCAAAAGAAAAGACAAAAATTGCTTGACAAAATAGTAAATTTCTTCTAATTTAAATAAAATTATGAGAACGCAATCCCGGGACGCAAATATAAATAAGGAGGTTTGATGGGACAATCTCTCAAAGCGCTCGAACATATTATGAAACAGATCTACACTGCTCAAAAAAATGAAATAACCGAATATCATATTTATTCCAATATAGCAAAATCGGTAAAAGATAAAAAAAACAAAAAAGTCCTCCTCGATATAGCAAACGAGGAATTAAGACACGCTAAATTCTGGAAAGCTATTACAAAAAAAGATATAAAACCAACACGCTGGAAAATTTTCAAATTTACTTTAATCGCAAAACTTCTGGGGTTTACCTTCGCCATAAAATTGATGGAAAAAGGAGAAGAGCAGGCTCAGGTCAATTACCTGGAAATCGCGGAATATATTCCGGAAGCAGAACAGATAGCCGAAGATGAAGAAAAACATGAAAACGAATTGATTGATTTGCTTGATGAGGAAAAACTCAACTATGTTGGCTCGATTGTACTCGGCCTTAACGATGCTCTCGTAGAATTAACAGGCAGCCTCGCGGGACTTTCCTTTGCCCTTCAAAAAACAAATCTGATAGCAGCGGTAGGAATTATAACTGGGATAGCCGCTTCTCTTTCTATGGGCGCTTCCGAATATCTTTCTACAAAAGCCGAAGGGAATACTGAAACAGCTCTTAAATCTTCACTTTATACGGGAACAGCCTATATTTTTACTGTTTTATTTTTAGTTTTACCATATTTCATTTTTAAAAATTATCTTTTAGCACTGATGACAACCCTCATCATTGGTGTATTAATTATACTATTTTTCAACTACTATGTTTCTATAGCCAAAGACCTCCCTTTCAAAAAACGTTTTCTTGAGATGACATTCCTGAGCCTCGGTATCGCGGCATTTTCTTTTGTAATAGGAATCATTATAAGAATAACTCTGCGAGTCGATATATAGAAATAGAATACAGAATCCCAGAAAATTAGTCCAATGTCCAAAGTCCATAGTCCAATGTCACAGCTAAAAACTGGAACCTGGCGCCTAAGTACAACCAATGATTAACACAGATATGCACTGATTTCTCTTTTTCTTTCTTTTTTCTTCTTCCTAACCTTCTAACTCTCTAACATTACAACCGAATATCCCTTGACAAATAAAAAACATTTTATATCCTATTAAGTAAACATACTTCTACCTTAAAGCACAAATGGAAACCAAAAATAAAATAGACGGTCTTTTAAGAGAGCTTATCCAAAAAAAAGGGGTTATCTCCAAAATCAGTGAAAACAAATAATCATCTTAAATTCAAAAGCACAAAAGCAATAAAATCCCACCTTGATGGGCTTCCGCAAAAATGAGAACAAAACCCCGCAAAAAGCAGAAAAACTACACTTACCAAGAATTACAAGCTATGAAGCACAACGAACACCGCGACGCGTTCCAGAGCTACTTGCAAGCAAAGAATCACGTAATCGACAAAGCTATATTCATTCGGAAATGGATGGCACCAACTGATAGAGACACTGTTATGGAATGCGGATCCTCAAGCGGAAAAACTGCTGTGGACCTGGCTCACCACAGTGGATGTCGGGTCATCGGAGTCGATTTTCAGGACGAAGCCATTGCCGTATCACGCGCCATGCGCGACAAGTATTTCCCCAATCTTAAATCGCGTGTAGAGTTCGTGAAAGGCGACTTGCGTAGTATGCGCTTCGGTCGGCAAATCTCCAAAGTAATCATGCCGGACTTCACGGAACACGTTCCGGATGATATGCTGGGTGAAATCCTGCAGAATATAGGAAAACAACTACCCGACGCAACGCTATATGTCTATACTCCGGACCGCAGTCACATCTTTGAGATTCTCAAGCACAGAGGTATTTTACTCAAGAATCCACCGGGGCACATCAACGTAAAAAGCGCCCACGAACTTCAGGAGTTCCTGAAACGCCAAAATTGGGAGATCCAAAGATATCAATGGCGACCCTCGCATATTCCCATCGTTCGTTTACTCGAATCGATTCTGGCACATCTGCCGATTGTCGGAAAGGCATTCCGGCGGCGAATTGCCATCGTTGCTAAATTTAGGGGTTAAACCCCTAAAAAACACTAAAGTTTTTCAGTTTTTCACTAAATCCTATATCCTCGTATGTTATACTATAAACAAATATCCTAATAAATGGGTAGAATTATTATGGATAGACATTATAATTTAATAAATATGTTGAAAGAAATAAATAAAGGGATAAAGAGAAGGCCCCCAAATCCTTGCACAAGCAATGCCC
>CAYWUC010000215.1:0-13891 GCA_964461395.1 uncultured bacterium | reverse complement strand
ACAGATAAGGTTCTACTAGTTGAATGAAGTAATCTTTTAATGCGGAATTAGAAAAAGAGCGCCCCGGACGGGGCGCTCTTTTTTGTTACTAATCAACTAATTAACTAATAACCGATCCGGAGGAACTAAGCAGGTGGTTTTTTTATCAATCCTTCTTTAATATGCAATTCTGTTTGTTTTCTTGAATTGCTTATTAGTTCAGTTGCGCTTTGTCTTAACTCACTTTCGCTTAATTCTATTCTGGCTATTCCCTGCTCGATTGCTTTGCGTCCGACGGCGACTGCTTCGTTTATAAAAACTTCCCATTCGTCCATCGATGGGACTATATAGTTTTCTCTGAGACCTTTTTCTGCAGCTGTTTTCGCCACCGAATAAGCTGCCGCTATTGTCATTTCGTCCGTTATGGTTTTCGCGTTTACATCGAGTGTTCCTCTGAATATGCCGGGGAAACCGAGAGAATTATTTATCTGGTTTTCAAAATCAGAGCGTCCCGTTCCGACTATTCTTGCGCCTGCTTCTTTTGCTTCCCATGGCCAGATTTCGGGAACCGGATTTGCCACGGCAAAAACGATTGCGTCTTCATTCATTCCGGAAATCCATTCTTTCTTTATTGTTCCTGGTCCGGGTTTAGCGGCTGAAACCATTACGTCAGTACCTCTGATTGCTTCCCCGCTATCTCCCTTTTTCCCTTCTCCGTTTGTCTTGCAAGCTAGTTCCCATTTATAGGGGTTATATTCTTTGTTTTTTTCGAGGTCTTCCCGGTTTCTATGAAGGATTCCCTTACTGTCGGAAACTACAATATTTTTTTCGGTTGCTCCGGCTTTGAATAATATCCTGCAGAGTGCAACATTCGCGGCGCCCGCACCTATAATAGAAAATTTTGCTTTATTTAAGTCTTTTCCTATGAGTTTTAGCGCGTTAATGATTCCGGCAAGTTCTATAGATGCTGTTCCCTGCTGGTCATCATGCCAGACCGGAATGTCTAGTTCTTCTCTGAGTCGATCCAGAATGTAAAAACATTTCGGATTTTCTATATCTTCGAGGTTTATTCCGCCAAAACCGGGAGCGATTATTTTGACCGTTTCAATGAATTTCTCAGGGTCTTTTGTGTCGAGAACGACTGGAAATGCGCTTACTCCTCCGAGGTATTTGAATAAAAGGCTTTTCCCTTCCATAACCGGCAGGCTGGCAAGTGGACCTATGTCACCCAGCCCAAGAACTCTAGAACCATCTGATATAATCGCGACATTATTCCATTTATTCGTGAATTTGTAAGCAAGTGAGGGGTCTTTATTTATCATTCTGCATGGTTCCGCGACACCCGGTGTATACCATATACTGAAATCATCCGTGCTTGTTACTGAGCACTTTATAGAACTTTCAATTTTGCCCCGGTAATATTCATGCCATTTCGGGGATATCTTTTGAGGCTCTTCGGCTTTCTTTATTAATTTTTCTATGTCATGTTTTTTGTTCTCAGCCATTGACTGTTCCTTTTTTGTTTTTCTCTGTGTACTCTGTGTTTTTTTTAAACAATTAAATTCTCAGTGTTCTCTGTGGTTTATGTTTTTTTCTTTTTTTCATAAAAACTATTTCCTTTCGCATCCATCGTTACAATAAGGGGTCCGAAATTTTCGACTTTTAGTATCCAGGCGGCTTCTGGTATTCCGAGCTCTTCAAGGAAATATACATTTTCAACTTCTTTTATGGATTTTGCCGCGAGCGCACCGGCGCCCCCTGTAAAATGGGTATATACTGCCCCCGTTTTTTTAAGAGCTTTTAGTGTTTTTCCTCCCATTCCTCCTTTACCGATAATCATCTTTACTCCGAATTGTGATAAAAATTCATTTTCAAAATCTTCCATTCTACTTGAAGTAGTTGGACCCGCGGATACTATTATCCATCTATTTTTTTCTTTTTTGACGATGGGACCGCAATGAAAAAGCGCCATTTCTTTTGGATTAAAAGGTACTTTCTTACCTTTCTTTTTTAACTCGAGCATTTTCTTGTGTGTTTCGTCCCGTGCTGTGAATAATTTTCCCGTTAGGTAAACATTGTCGCCGACTGATAATTTTTTTATGTCTTTTGTTGAGAGTGGTGTTCTCAAGTGCAGTTTTTTCATTATAAAATTTTTATGGAACCATTTTTAGTAAATTTAATTGTTTTTCTTCTGTCTGCCCAACATTGTAAAACCAAACCTACCGGGAAAGAAGCGGGATGACGATGCGCGTATTCAATATGTACATCCAGAACCGTAGTGCTACCTCCCATTCCCATAGGGCCAACCCCCGTTTTGTTTATCAGTTCGGTTAATTCTTTTTCCATTTTTGCTATCTGTTTTTCTTTATGCCTTACTCCGACTTTACGCAGGAGAGCTTTTTTCGCGAGACTCAAGCATATATCGGCGCCGCCGCCGATACCGATTCCCGCGATGGTTGGAGGACAGGGTTTTCCCCCCGCGTTTATAATATGTTTGACGATGATTTTTTTTGCTACATCAAAACCTTCACCGGGATTAAGCATCCATAAAGCGCTCATATTTTCCGACCCGCCTCCCTTTGGTAGTATGTAAATCGTGCATTCGCTACCTTTTACCATATCCCAAATTATATAAGGAATATGCATACCTGTATTATCCCCGGAATTTTTACCTGTAAAAGGATTAACGGTATTTGGGCGGAGAGGAATTTCTTTTGTTGCTTTTTTAACCGCGTTATTTATTATTTTTTTTAAGGCGGAAAGGTATTTGAATTCGGTGCCTGCTTCTATATAAAATGTCATTATACCTGTATCCTGACACATTGGAATACCTTCTTTTGAAGCGATTTTTATGTTTTTTAGGATTGTTTCCAGTTGTATTTTGGCAAGCCCTTTTTCTTTGGTTGCTGCTTTTTTCAAAGCCCTTAAAACGTCCTTTGGAAGGTCTGTTTCAGCCTGGTCAATTCCTTCTATAAGTATTTCTTCGATATTTTTATTACTTATTTTTGCCATCTTAATTTCAATATACAGAGTAATGTATTTGCCTGGAATGTCAATAAGTTTTTTGGAAAACTATAATTTATTGTATTATTAAGCTGGAAGTTTTTATTTGACGATGAAGTTAATACTGCTTGACAGATTCTTATCTTTATTTGATCTCGCAGTAAGACAGTATTCTCCGGGTTTTATTTGCCAGAGAAATCGGTGTTCTTTAAAAGTTTCTTTTAATTTTTTCCCATTTAATGACCACGTTACTTTTTCTTTTTTTTCGGTGGTCGTAAGCTCTATCTCTAAAGATTGATATTCGGGTTTTACGTTGGATAACCGGTAGAAAATTGCTCCATCCTGTGGTTTAATTATTTTGAATCTTTCTTCCTGTCTTATATCGCGGGCGGTATTTCTTGCTTCGAATCCTTCCGCCCATTCTTTATATCTGCCCGGTAGTACTGTGTGAACTTTTCCATTATAGTTGGTATGCATGGAACAGCTATCTTTGTAATAAGAAACCAGACAATCTTTTGGTATTATTTCTTCGATTGTAGAGGGGCAGTTGTGATTGGGTCTTTTACCCGAAAGAGGGCAAATGGGGATCATTGTAAGTTCTTCCGGTAAGGGGCCTTTTTCAGGATAATCTTTTTTACTGTAGAGTAAATGCATAATGTTGGCGAAAAGGGGTCCGGCTCCCGATACTCCTGAAACTTTCTGCATGGAAGTATGGTCAAAATTTCCAACCCATACGGCGAGAGTATAGTCTTCGGTGAAACCTACAGTCCAGTTATCGCAGAATTGGAATGAAGTTCCTGTTTTTGCGGCGCAGAAAAAGGGGAAATTTAGTACTGAGTTAAATCCGAATTCGGATGTACGCGCGAATTTATCACTTAATATATCGGTTACTATATAATTTAAAGCGGGTGTAGAGATTGTTTTTTCCGTTTCTATATTTTGTTGTTCTTTTCCATTTATCTCCAGAACTCCTTTAATCTGTATAAAGCTGCCATTTCGAGACAAACACATATAAGCTCTTGCCAATTCGTATAAAGATACTTCTCCTCCGCCGAGTACGAGTCCCACACCATAATAATCAGCGTTTTTATCTAAGGAATTGAATTCGTATTCCCTGAGACGGGAGAGAAATCTATCTATACCTATTTTAGCTAAAACTCTAACCGCCGGAACATTCAGAGAATTAGCCAGAGCTTCTCTTAACCTTACGGGGCCGTAGAAATCTTCGGAATAATTCTTCGGACTGTATATTCCGGTTGGCATTTTATAGTAAGTTGGTATATCTGAAACGAGTTTTGCCGGCGTGAAACCTTCTTCAAACGCTAATAGATAAAGAAAGGGTTTTAATGTTGAACCGGGTTGTCTCAGAGTTTTTACTCCATCAATTTCTCCTTCATTTTCAAAATTGAAAAAATCTGCCGAGCCAGCGTAAGCTAGAATTTCGCCCGTTTTATTGTCGAGTAATATTACGGCCGCGTTAGTAACGTTAAAAGGTTCGAGCGCCTTTACCACTCTACTTGATTGTTCCTGAATCATCTTTTGTGTTTCACAGTCGATGGTTACTTTCATGTTTTGAGCGTTTTCCGGTAAGGTTTTCATAAGTGTAAACACAAAATGCGGGGCAAGAAAGGAAGCTGTCTGGGGTCTTAAGGAAATATCTTCTTTAAGAATTCTTTCGATCCGTTCTTTTTCTATAAGTTTTTGTTCCTCCATTTTTTCAAGAACGTATCTTTGGCGTTTTTTTATATCTTTCCGGTTATTATAAGGATTTAACTTGGTCGGCGAATTGGGGATTGAAGCCAGAAAAGAGGCTTGTGCGAGAGTCAAATCGGAAGAAGAAATACCAAAATATGCTTTTGAAGCTCCCTCTATACCGTAAAGATTTCCTCCCATAGGTATCCTGTTTATGTATGATTCGAGAATTTCCTCTTTGCCGAGTCCCGCTTCCAGACGGTAAGAAAAATACGCTTCTTTTATTTTTTTTATTAGTGTTCTTTTCCCTGGCCGCATCATTCGGGCAAGCTGAAGTGTTATAGTTGAAGCTCCCGATACGATTCTTTTTTCTCTAAAGTTTTGCCATGCGGCTCTTATGACCGCGTTATAATCGATACCGGAATGAAGATAAAAATTTTTATCTTCGGAGGCGATTATTGCTTCTATAAAGTATGGAGATACTTTATTTAGGTCGGTATGTATCGAACGGCTCGAGTTTTCCGATAGAACTTCTTGAAGCAGTTTTCCGTTTCTATCGTAGAATTTAACGGAGTGAAAACTCTCCTTTGTTATATCTTTTTCCTTTATTGAAAACAAATAAGGTGTTAGCCGAAAAACGAGCAGAAACAAAATCAAAGACCCAAAAAACACCCAAATAACTTTTTGCTTCTTTACAAAAGGTTTGAACTTATTAAGGTCAATCATTCAATATTTCTATAAAACCTTCACTGCTTGTTCCGAACTGTTCTGGTTCATACATTAAGCTAACCTTCGAGCATGGCCACAAAAAATAACCCGATGTTGTAGCTCTGAGTAAATATTTGTATTTATATATTCCGGGTCTGACCATATCGGCAAAAAGAGCTACTCTATCATCTCTCATCTCCGTATGGTTTATTGGGTTCCAGGAACCACCTATGGTTGTTCTACTCTGGGAATCGATATCATAACGGGACGAGGTTGTTTTTAAGGAGGCATCGATTGCTTCGAGTCCCGGAGGGATTTGATCATCGATTACGAGATGATAGGAGGTTTGATTTACCTTAAATTCGAGTTCGACTTCGAGAACGGCGCCGGCTTTGATTGCTATTGGGGCAAGAGGTTCATTTTCATGCTTCGCGATAAGTTTTCCTGTGTCTTTATTTCTTACTGTTCTTTTTATTGTAAGTCCTTCATTCCTGGAGGATTGGGCTCCCTTTAGTCTGTATGAGTAAGATAGTACATAGTATAAATATCCCTGCCCTTTTTTGGATATATTTATTTTGCTTGGACCCCCGGGTAATTCCGCGATGGGTATGAATTCTTCGAAAGGTTTATATTGATGTCCTTTAAACATATGCGTAAGAACTTTTTCTCCCGCTATAAGAACATTTGCCGAATATTTCGGAGGTTCGGATTCTCTTTTTAGTGAAATTTCAACAAGAGCGTCTATAGCTTTAGCGTTTTCGTATGTATATCTCCACCTTCCGTTTTTCCTAGCGTTTAACATATAATGCGCGAATTTGGAAATGAATTCACTCTCAGGTTCCATTTCGAGGAAGAGTTTAGTCGCTTCGGCGGTTGTTATTATTGGAGAATACATAAATAGCCATGAAGGCGGCAAATCTTTCGGACTCTCGAAATGGGCGGCCCCTGCTGTTACAAACATTCCGTTCTTTATTTCTTTTAATAGTATACGGGCTTCCTTTTCCCATCTTCCGGATTTATAAAGCAGGTAGGCAAGAGAAATTTGCCCGCCGAAACTTAATTCGTTTCTTCTATTAAAATATTCTTCGAAGTAAGTTTCATCGTTTTTACCCAAGTAATGCATACCCAGCAGGATGTTGATCCTATATTCTGCTAGTGACTTCCAGCTAACGAATGGATAACATGGATTTCTCAATGTGTGTTCGAGAAAATCGAGAAGGTCATCCGTCGCCTCACCGGGAATCTTATATCCTAAGTCTTTACATCTTTTGAAAAGATAAGCTACGTAGGGTGATAGGAAACAGTCTGAACGCCAGCTTGTAGGCCAGAATTTGAATCCGCCGTCCGTGTTTTGCATCAGGAGAATTTTTCTTATATTCGCGTCTATTACTTTATCTACGGGTTTTACTGCTTCGAGCGTGAATCCGTATTTGTCGGATAGATATTTAAGCTGAATTAAAGCAAGAAGTCTGCTCGAAGTTTGCTCCAGACATCCGTACGGGTATTCTACGAGATATTTAGCGCCTTCTCCGACATTAGTTAGGGCAGTACTTGAAAGAGTGAATGATAATCCTCCCATATCTTTTCGTACTTTGTTCCCGACTTTAATTGCCTGCTCTGCTTCTTCTTTTGTTTCTCCTACTGCTACCACTGTTTCCGTCGCCGATAATTCCTTAACATTAAGATTTGTTCTTACAGCATCAGATTCTTCTATTTGGTTGCCCGCGAAGGTACCTTTGAAGAACGCGGTAAATTCCAAACTAGATTCTCCTTTACCTACGGCTTCTAATGGGAAAAGGATTGTTTTTGATTGTCCTTTTTTAATAGTGGTTTCTTTTATTTGAGGGCTATTCTTTTCGAGGGATATCGATTTTCCTGAGAGCTGGGCCGATACCTTTACGCTTCCTTCTCCTTCTGTGGAATTCGTTATAGCAACTCCGGAATTGAATTTATCCCCGATTCTGGCAAATCTCGGCATGACGGGACGCAGAACGAACGGTTGTGTAGCTATAACTTTTTCATCGTTATAACCGAAGAAATTATCTTCACCAACAGAGACAACCATTATTCTCCAGGTTGTGAGATTATCCGGGAGTTTAAAGCTGATATGGGCTTTTCCGTTTTTGTCTGTTATAAGATTAGGGTTATAATAAGCCAGTTTCAAAAATTTCTTTCTTATTCGCGGTCCCGCGACCATTCTTCCTGCTCCGCCGCCATAGCCGTAACCCTTCTGTAGTAATTCTTCTTTTGTTATGATGAACGGACGATTATCCGTGAGTCTGGCGGAAAGGCCTCTGTGGCTGTATACTATTTCTACGAGATCGGGAGGAGTGTAACCCGTTAAGGAAAGTACGGCTTCATCAACTATCATAACTGTTAGTTCACTTCTGTGTCCCTTTTTATTTGTTCGGGTTACTTCGATGTCGACGTTTAATTTTTCCGCGGGTCTTAGTTTTTTGCTCGAAGGATTGATTTTTACATTCAAGTATTTATCGGATATAGATACTTTGAATAAAGTGAAACCTATTCTCTCCATGTGTTTTCCTATTTCTTCTTCTACGGGAACGATAGGTTCCCCGAGGCGGTAAAGAACTGCTCCTATGTAAGCGTTTGGAAGCATGTCTTCGGTTACCACGAAATTATAGGTAAACCCGCCACCTTTTATTTCCTTGGAATCTTTCAGGAAAATCTTTTCCCTGCATACAGTTAAAAATAGTTCCGCTTCAGGGAAGGGAGATTTGATGAACGCTTTTACTGTATCTCCGACTTTATATTTTTCCTTATCCATAATAATTTCCAGTCTGTCTTCCCCTGTTTCTTCCCAGGGTACATAACTTTCTCCCGCTACCCATACTGAAGATGCGGCAGATGTCCCGCTGTTTGGGTTGCCTGTTAGTTCGGCAAGAACAAAGTATGAACCTGCCGTCTCAGGGGAGAAGGTCACGAGTCTAGGCTCTTTTCCGCTTATAATGTTTTTGGCGCTGACAATCTTTTTTACCATTGTGTTTTCTACTCGGAATCTTCCATCGGGTGTTTTAGTCTTAACCGAGTGATATTCTCTTTTGACAAGCTTAACAGTTACAGGTACTTCTGATAATGCTTTTCCTTCCGGTGAAGAGACTATTATTGAAGCTTTTAGTTGATCCTTTGCCGCGATTATCCAGTCGTCGAGTTGTATTCCTATGAGTCTTTTATCCGGCAGAACCGTAATGCTTTTTTGGGTGGAAGAAGTTTGTCTTGAAACATCGGTTACTTCAACGTCACAAAGATAGGTCATGTTGTACGGGACATCGTCACGGTTAAGTGTGATTGTTTTGGAAGCTTTACCCGACTCACTAAGGTTAATTGTTTCGCGTAAGTAACTGCCGCTTATCGATGATCTAATATCCTGCAAATATGATGGAATTCCAAAGGAGAAATCTTCCCAGCCTTCTGGTTTGAAGTACGTTCTTCTTCGTGTTATATTAAGAGAAGAAGTTGCTTCTGCCATAGGTGCTCCAAAGAAATATTTGCCTTCCCAGGAAATTTTAAAAGATTCTCCCGTTGTGGTTACTTTTTTATTTATATCCATATTAACTTCAAATTCCGGAACTCTGAATTCAGCCAATCTGAAATTACCGTAGAATTTTATATTATGTTTTGTATTTGTGGCGGTGATATTATAATAGCCAAGTGATTGTCCTTCTTTTGTTGGTATTTCAAGATTAAAAGTTCCAAATTCATTTATCTTTACTTTTCCGATTTGTTTTTCTCCGCCTAGAGGATCCCGTAATTCGATTTGTAAGGTAAGACCTTTGCCTGTTAACAATTTTCCGTAAAGCAGGTATCTCGAAACCCCTTTTAATCTTACTGTATCTCCCGGACGATACAAATGCTGGTCGGAGAATATCGTCCCTCTACAGAGAGGTCTTTCGGCTTCCCAGGCAGAACTTAATCCGAAAGACCATAGAGAAGGATTTCCTTCGCTTTCTGTATGAATAAAAGTCCAATCATCATCTTTTTCCGCTACTATTAGAAGCGTTGGTGGTTCGGCGAAACCAAATCTTTCCTGGTCATATAGAATGTCATCTGGGTCGGCTTCTGGTGGGTACAATTCATTTAATATTTTATTGCTTATTCTTCTTTTTGTGCATTTAAGCATTTCTGAAGTTGAAAGCGAAAGCATTCCTTTTGAATCCGTTATTCCTTCGAAGCAGGATGATATCCTGTTTATATTTTTATCGGTGATAAGGTCCCATATTTTCTCGAGTCTCGGGAGGTCGTCTTCTCTGTATATTTTGATTTTTGCTTTGCCTATGGGTTTTCCGTCGGTAAGCTGATTTAGTTTGATTATCCCGCCAGTTGGGTGTAACTGAGTGTATATTCCGATATTTGTTCGAAGAATTAAACCGTTAAATTTTATGTGGTCACTATAACATTGTACCTGTGGAGAGGTAAACTTGTAGGCGACCGCGCCGAATTTTCCGCCTCGAAGATATTTGCTTAAATCAAAATACGCTTTACCGACTTTTTCATCATTCAATTTGATATCCTGCCGCAATTCTTCTGTTTTAAGATTATCGATTAAATTATCTATAGAGTAGTAATAATTTAATCTTTCTCTAACCAGAATATCTTTGGGTTCTAATCCCTGTATTATATAGAAACTTTTATTTATATTAACCGTTTTAATTCCGAGTTTAGGTTCTGTATTCGGGGTTATAATTTGATATCCGCTGGGACCCCACATTTTTGGAGTCAGTTCTCCGGTTGTAAAAGAAGTTTCCTGGGGATTTTCTAATTTCTGTCCGTAAATGTCGGTTAGCCCGGATCTTAGGTTAACGGTATATTTTGTATTGGGTTCTAATAGATTTTCATCGAACCCAAGGTCGTAATCTATATAGCAACCAGAATATCTTCGTAATGGGTTTTCCTCTCCTTTTGGGCGAATAAAAATATTTTTTTCTGCGCTTTCCCACTCGGGTTCATTCGTAAAAGCTATATAGGGAAGAGTTGTAAGTTTATTTCCGCAGTGACCGCAGAAACCGGATTGGGTAAATCTAAACGGAGGATATGTTCTGAAAACCGAAGCATAGTCTCTTTCTGTTGGTCTGTTTCCCCTTTTGGGCATTATTCCCGGATTAATTATAACAGTATATCTGGTATCTTTTTTAAGTTCTCTTTTCGGTTTTAATATATATCTGTATGCTAAGTTATACATTCCGATATCCTGTTCATCTTTCGGGTTTTTTTCGTATTCCAGAAATTCATAAGCTATTTTTCTTTTCGAATCGCTTTCAAAAAATTCTATTTTACTTTTTAAGGATTTTAATTCTAAGGAAGTGTTGCTTCTTATGGTTACTTCCTGGTCTAATTCAACATGATGTGTACCGTTATATGGATTGATATCTATTTCAGGCAGAGGGGTACTAAATTCCCAGCTAAAATCTTCTTTCATTTCATTCCCTGCTATATCCTTTATTCCCTTTTTGATTGTCACAGTATAATTGGTAGACATAGGAAGACTGTGTTCGGGTTCAAATACTACACCCGAAGTTCCGAGAAGTCTGAATTTTCCCTTAACCTGAGGTTCAAGGCTGAAATGGCTTAAAATAGAATCCCGTTTTGTGTCACTTAGAGTGGTTAAAGGAATTATAGGATTATTGAAATGTATTTTGATTTGAACCTGTCCGCGGGATTCTCCTGTGGGACCGTAGTTTATTATTTTAAAATCACCTGAGAGTGCGAGCGATTGAGAGCTGTCAGCTTGGGATTCTACATAGTCATTTTGATATGGTTTCTTTTTTGTTATTTTTGGGTATAGCAAAAGCGCGATTAGAATCAAGCCGAGAATGGAAACTGCCGGAATCCATACTTTTTTTTGTTTAATTTTTTTTAAAATCTTTTTTTTGTCTATTTTTATTTTAGTCGTTTTTTTTGATTCTTTTGTCGACTTTTTAGAAGTATTTTTTTTATCCTTTTTCATCTACAACCTCCTTAAAATTGATAAATGAAATTATTTAAACTTTATATTAATTATAAATTCCTTCAGGTTTAAATCTTTTTCTATTTATTTTGTTTAGTATATTAAAAAGGAATATTTATGTCAAGATTGTTTCTTACGAATTCGCAATCCGAAAAATTATTTTCATACAGAAACAGCGAGAAGATAGGTTGCAAATGGACACAGATTGACAGGATTTTTTTGTCTAAGACTCAAAACACAATTCCGTTGTCTCCGTGTGAGATAATTTTTGGGGGGATGCTGTTCGACTTGACTAATTTGTATAAGTTTATAAATTCTTAATGAAGGAAATGAAGTTTTTGGAAACAAAATCAGAGCATTTAACTTGAAGTCAAAAGGGAAAAATATTGATTTATTTTATAGCTGCTTTTGTTATTAGTTTTTTGCTATCTTTTATCCTTTCAAAGACTGCACCCAAGATAGGTTTAGTCGATAAGCCTGTGGGGATTAAAGACCATTCTAAGCCGATACCTTATGGCGGCGGTATCGCGATTTTTCTGGGAACTTTAATAAGTGTTTTTTGGGGAAATGATTGGAGAATCTTGGTGCTAGGTTTTTCTGTATTTCTTCTTGGTTTTTTTGATGATATACGTCCGTATTCAAGATATTTAAAGCTTTTTTTTCAATTTTTGATAGCTGTATTTACTATTTGGCTGGGAATAAAAATAAATATTAAAATTTTGCCCGGATATATTAATATTATTTTATCTGTTATTTGGATAGTAGGAATAACCAACGCTTTTAATATAATCGACGTAATGGACGGTATATCTGCCGGGGTCGGTTTTTTTGCCGCTTTCGGTTTTATTTTTATTTCTGTTTCCGGTAATGGTGCATATCCTATTGTTGCTGTGACGCTGGCTGGAAGTTGTCTTGGTTTTTTACCTTTTAATTTGCCAAAAGCTAAAATATTTATGGGGGATTCGGGCAGCCTTTTTTTAGGTTATATGCTTTCCGTTTTAGCTATTTTAACAAGATATACGGCTGCTAACCCTATCGCGTTATTTGTTCCTTTGCTTATTCTTTTTATACCGATATTCGATACTACTTATGTGGTTATTCTAAGGATTGTAAAGGGACAAAATCCTCTAAAGGGTTCTCATGATCATTTTGTTTTAAAGCTTAAGGCAAGTGGTTTGCCGGTTCCTTCTATAATTGCTATAATATATCTGGCTACAATAGCTCTTTGTGAAGCGGCTTTTATTATTACGCGTTTAACCGTTATGGGCGCGGTGATTTTATATTCAATTGCTGCCCTAATATTTATTTTCTTTGGTATAATTTTCAGGAGTAAAACTTGACGGTGATTTTGGGCGCGGGTATTACGGGTCTATCTGTCGCGTACCATCTTAAGAAGAAGAATAAAGATTTTATTATTATTGAAAAGGAAAAGACTCCGGGTGGACTTTGTCGAAACATAAACATCGACGGTTATATTTTTAATTATACCGGACATTTTTTGCATTGTAATACAGCATATGTTAATGAATTAGCCCGAAAACTTGTACCCGGGATAAAATCGATTAAACGTAATTCATGTATATATTTAGGTGGAAGAATTATTCCTTATCCGATTCAGGCAAACGTGAGTTATTTACCGCTTTCCTCCAGGATAAAAACACTGATTGGATGTCTTTTTAGAAATAAGAAAGAACCTTCTAATCTTAGGGATTGGTTTATTTCTAAGTTTGGAGGGGGATTATACGATGTGTTTTTTTCTACGTACAATCAGAAGTTATGGAAATATCCTTTAGAAGAAATTTCACCGGATTTCCTTACAAGCTATGTTCCGGAATATTCATTCGGTTCCGCGGAGAGAAATATTGGTTATAATGCGGAGTTTCTTTATCCTGAGAAGGGAATCGGCGAATTTGTTTCTTCTTTGTCGAAGGATATAGACGTTTTACACGGAAAGGTTGAAAAAGTCGATAATAATTATGTATATTTTGATAAGGGTGAAATTAAATATGATAATCTTATTTCAACAATTCCTCTCCCTGAATTTTTGCGTATGTTTACTGTTGGCGGAAGTAAAAGTAACCCCAAAAATATGAGTTTGATATGGAATTCTGTTTTATGTATAAATATTGCCATTGAAGGAGAAATCTCTTTTAAAGATAAAAGAGGTAAGTTCAAGAATGATAATTCGGACCCTTCTGATTTTCATTGGATATATTTTCCTGAGAAAAAATATCCTTTTTACCGTATTGGTTCACTTTCTAATGTTTCATCGAAATTAGTTCCGCGAGGATACTCTTCCCTTTGGGCTGAAATATCTTATAGAGAGCAAATCCCGGATGAAAGTATAATTGATTTTGTTATTGATTGTTTGGTACAAATAGGCTTATTTAAGAAAGAATCAGTGGCTCACATTTCCTTGGCGGATATTCCTTATGCGTATCCTATTTATAATAAAAAAAGAAAAAATACTCTTGAAGAAATAAAAAATTTACTTAAAAATTATAATGTGTTTTTGGCGGGAAGATTCGGCAAATGGGAATATTC
>CAYWUC010000214.1:0-2258 GCA_964461395.1 uncultured bacterium | reverse complement strand
CCAACCTACATCTAATAGTGTTATAGCTCAGTTATTATTTCTTGAAGCGAAAGCCCCTGATAAAGAAATCCAAATTTATATCAACAGTCTTGGGGGAAGTGTTTCAGATGGACTTGCTATTTATGATACTATGCAATATGTTCGTTCTCCTATATCTACAATATCTGTTGGTATTTCTGCTTCTATCGCGGCAATAATATTGACGGCTGGTACACATGGTAGACGGTTTGCCCTGCCTAATTCAAGGATCCTTCTTCATCAGCCTTCTGGTGGTGTCAGGGGAGTCGCATCCGATATTGAGATACATGCCGATGAAATTATAAAGATCAGAGAAAGATTGCATAGAATTCTTTCCGAGCATACAAATCAGCCTTTTAAAAAGATTAAAACTGATACTGATAGAGATTTTTGGATGACAGCAGAGGAAGCGCTTAATTACGGGCTTATCGATGAGGTTATTAAAACCAGCAAGGAAATGATTGATGAGAAAAAAGATTAAAGGCGCGTTTTGTTCTTTTTGCGGACGCCCTCATCATGAAACTTCGAGGCTTATATCCGGGAAGGATGACACATATATATGTGAAGATTGTATAGAACTTTTTGCCGATTTCTTGGGAGAGGCATCCGAAAGTGTTCCCGAACAACTTGATTTTGATATTCCGACGCCCGCTGAAATAAAAGCAAATCTCGATAAATATGTTATAGGGCAGGAAAAGGCGAAGAAAATCCTTTCTGTAGCAGTATATAATCATTATAAAAAAATAAAATATAAGCCAAAGGATATAGAAATCGATAAATCGAATATGTTACTTATAGGTCCTACCGGCGTAGGAAAAACTCTTCTTGTCCAAACACTTGCCGGAATTTTAGAACTTCCTTTAGCTTTATCCGATGCGACTTCTTTGACTGAAGCCGGATATGTGGGTGAAGACGTGGAAAATTTACTTGTACGTCTCTTGCAGGCCGCGAACTATGATATAGAATTAGCTGAAAAAGGTATAGTTTATATTGATGAATTGGATAAAATTGCCAGAAAATCGGAGAATCCTTCTATTACAAGGGATGTATCCGGTGAAGGGGTTCAACAAGCTTTACTGAAGATAATAGAAGGGTCTCTTGTAAATGTTCCTCCTCAGGGAGGTAGAAAACACCCCGAGCAGGAGTTTATAAGTTTAAATACTAAAAATATTCTTTTTATTGCTGGAGGAACCTTTGGTGGGCTTCAGGATATAGTAAAAAGCAGATTGCAATCGAATCCGCTTGGATTTAAATCCTCTATAAGTAATGATAAATTTAACGACTCTAAAGATGTATTAGAAAATATCGAGCCCCACGATCTTATGCATTATGGTTTAATTCCCGAGCTTGTCGGAAGACTTCCTGTAATTGCTACTCTGAACAGGCTTTCTATTTTAGATCTTACCGATATTTTGTGTAAGCCTAATAATGCTTTAGTTAAGCAATATAAACAACTTTTGAATTGGGATGGGATAGAATTAACTTTTACTCGTCCTGCTTTAAGTGAAATTTCCAGGAGAGCTTCAAAAATGAAAACCGGAGCAAGGGCATTAAGAGGAATAATTGAAGAATTAATGCTCGATTTAATGTTTAATTTGCCTCAGATGAATAATATTGAAGGTTGCCGCATTACTAAATCTACGATTACCAAACACACTCCGCCGCAGATAATTCGTAAAAAGAAAAAGGCTCAATAAGGCAGGATAGTATAATTTATAAGGCAAAATTTCCTTTAAGAAAATGAATAGATGGTCTCCTTTTAAGTCTATATCTTTTGTTTATATTACGATAATTTTATTGGGCGCGATTTTTCTAAAATTCCCAATAGCTAATAGAGGCATTTCTTTTATAGATTCAGTATTTACTTCGACTTCAGCGGTTTGCGTTACCGGGTTAATTGTTAAGGATACTGCTTTAGATTTTACTTTTGCCGGTAAATCTATAATCTTATTTTTGATTCAAATCGGAGGAATGGGGTACATGGCTTTCGCCAGTTTATTTATGACAATATTTGCAATCAAACCAGATAAGAGACAAAATATTGTGATTCAACAAGAATTCAGTTTATTTAATCGAAATAATACTCTAACATTTTTAAGATTAGTTGTCCTGACTACTTTTATTTTTGAGATGGTGGGTTTTATTCTATTTTTATTGGGATTTAAAGAAGTTTTCAGTACTAATGAAGCAGTGGCACACGCGATTTTTCACTCCGTGAGTGCCTTTTGTAACGCTGGTTT
>CAYWUC010000213.1:0-10347 GCA_964461395.1 uncultured bacterium | reverse complement strand
CGTCACGCGCGCCTGTGTCATTATCCGCGCACTGAACTTCAAAGCCGATCACTGCTCCTTCTGCCGGAGTAAAAGTCAAATCTTCCGCGGGTATCTTCAATTCAAACTGATATCCGCTGGCGGTTTCGACCCACATGCCTTCCGCGTTCGGGCATTCGGGCTGGTCGCCGCCGGGGGTTCCGGCACCGGTTGCTCCATAAACCCATCTCCACTGAACATCGTCGACACCGTCATAAGTAGCTCCTTTGCTGTTATCTCCGTCGAAGTAAATTTCAAAACAGTCCTGCTCGTAATCGTATGCAGTCGAATCCATATAGATAATATCATCCACTACCGTTGCAAAGAAATAGAATCCATCGTCATTGTAAGCAGCCTTAAACCACGCGGAGTGGTTTAATTTTTGAGACGCGGCAGCGCCTGCTCCTCCGGCCACTTCATAAACGAACATTCCGACTGGGCTGAATGTCCATTCTTCGTCCATTTCACCATCGATATCCGGAGCATATTCTACGAAAGGTATTATTAAATTATTATTAACTACAGAGCCTGAATTGTAGGCTGAGAGTACAAAACTAAAACAAACAAGAAACAAAAACACTTTTGCTAAAATTGGAAGTCTTTTCACTTCTTAACCTCCTTAAACATTTAATTTAAAATTAACTATATTATTCTCTGATGGTTGATTTTCATTGAAGCAAACATAACAAAAAAACATAACAATAAAGATAATAAAACGTTTAGGCCTTCCCTCCTAAATCTTCCACAAAAGAAGAAAAGGCCTTACATCCCAAATTTAAATTTCATAGTTAAATGCATAATTACACCCCCCTTTTTTTAATTTGTTTTATTGTTTTACAAAAACTTCTTTTCCTTCTGGATAACAATATAACGAAATAAAACCTAATGTCAAGGGTTTTTTTCTGACCTCCCTACCCTTACCTTTTTTACCGCAGATGACAAAGAATGACAAAACCGATAACGCCCAATATTAACCACAAAGACCATATAGGACAAAAAGCTATGCCGCGCCCTATTTTTAATTGTGTTTATTATGTCTGCCCCAACTACCAAAAATAAAGAGAGGTAGTAGTGGAAAAATGAAATCTTTGCCAGTTTCGTAGGGAGGAATTACCGTATCGGGGTGTTCTTTGAGTGTTTTGTGTTTCCCTTGTAAATCTTAACGAGGCCGCGTTTTTGCCATTTGTTTTTTGTTATTGCTTGTAAGTTTTATCGTGGTTATTTATTTTAAAGGCAAAGAGATATCTCAGGTTTTTTAACGGTTTTTTTGGGGGAATTTTACCCTTGACAAAAAATCCTCTTTTGTTATACTACTAATTATTAATATATCCTTTGGTGTTAGTATAAGATTAAAATTATTGGGAAGTTTGGAATTTAAGTATAGGGAGGTTTTTTAACCGGGGGGAGTTTTTAACAGAGTAAATATATTTTAAGTTTTTAATTAAGTTGTTTGACCTGAGTGTTCAGGGGGGGGTCGCAATAAAGTTGAGTTTTTTTGATTTTTTTATAAAGTCTTTAAGAGATATTAATGGTAAGGGAAATATTGTTCTCGATTGTGTAACATTTCAATCTTTAGTTTTTTTCCAATCTTTGTTTTGCAATTGTTTGGTAAACCCTAACGAAAGGAGGCTTTAATGAAAAGTAGGAAAAGGGGAACTAAGTTGTTACCCAGGTGGATTATAGGCGGGCTACTTACTGTGCTGTCTTTTTCAGCCTTTAATCCGAGCGCGAAAGCTGCAGTTACAGGAAAAATTGCGGGTGTTGTTGTCGATGGAGAAACAGGCGAACCTTTACCCGGAGCTAACATCATAATCGAGGGAACTACTACGGGAGCTGCGGCTGACCCAAATGGATATTTTTTCATTATAAGAGTATCCCCCGGTGACTATAATGTACAGGCCCGGATGATGGGTTATGAAAGTGTGACCCAGACTGGTGTTGAGGTAACCACGGATCACACTACACAGCTAAGATTTACGCTGAGGCCCGAAGTTATTGCCGGTGAAGGTGTTACCGTAAAAGCTGAGGCGGAAGTCATAAAAATGGATGTTTCGTCTTCCGCTATTTCTGCGAAAAGCGATGACATAGAAGCTGTTCCGTTTGTTGATGAGATTGGAGATTATATTAATCGACAGGCAGGGATTCAGGGTTGGAATGTGCGAGGAGGAGGTTTAGACCAGGTTGGTTTTATGACGGATGGTTTGAATTTGGTTGATGGTCGAACAAATAATCCCGCTCTGTTGCCGCCTTTAAGTATGATAAAAGAACTGAATGTGATTAAAGGTGGTTTTGCTGCCGAGTATGGTAATCTCAGGTCGGGTTTGATAAATATTGTGACCAGAGAACCTGACGATGATTATCATGGGTCGGTAAATTTTCGATATAGTCCCCCTCATTTGAAACACCGGGGTCCTTCTGTTTATGACACGTCGCATTATTGGATGAGAGCTTATGTCATACAGAAAGATAGTCTTTGTTGGATAGGTGCAAGAGGTATAAGAACAAAACAAGGTAATGCTGAAGATATGGCAGAAGATGCTCTGTCTGCGGGAGACACCGCCTTATACGAATACTATGATAGTATATATAACTACTATACAGACATTAGGAATCACAATTTAATCGCTGATGGATGGATAGGGGAAGCGGATGGCGAGGTGACTCCTGAGATGCTTCGCGAACAATTTATCTGGACGCACAGATTGATGGGTGCTGATGAACTGGTTCCTGACGGTTATGTTGGTCCCGATAGAGTGGCTGAGTATGGGGATCAACCGGACTGGAACGTAGATGCTGGTTTTGGAGGCCCGGTCCCTGTAATCGGTGGATTTTTAGGGGATCTGGGTTTTTATATTTCGCACAGACAGAACAGGGAGGCGTTTGCACTTCCATCAAGTAAAGATTATTATGTTGAACAAAACACAATGTTGAAGTTGGTTTCCCATATCACACAGTCTATAAAATTAAGCTTGGATATGATGTATGGTGAGCAAAACACTCTGTCAGCGAGCTCAAACGGAGAGCTCGGTGCGGAGGGCAGTCCTTATGGTCTTAATTTGGAACCGGGAGACCTTGGCCCTCAGTTTGTCGATTATGTTCAGGGTACGGGTTATGTTACCGGAGCGGGTGGAATTTATCTGGCAAGCGGTGATGATGCATTCAGAAGTGAGCTGACTACCAAACATGCGTCATATTATCCTGCTTTTATACCTCCGTATGATGTTTATAACAATATGCAGGGCATTACCTTTGACCATGGATTGAGTGAGAAAACTTTCTATACGGTCAGGATTTCTCATTTGAGTAATAAGAGGTATTGCGGCGCGTATGAAACATTTGAGCCCAGGGATACCGCGACAAGCTATACGTTACCGAGTGGAATACAAGTTACTGAAATCCCATACGGGTATCATATAGATGGAGCTCTTGTGCAGCTGGATGAGACTTGGATGGGTGCGCATTGCGCCGGAGCTGTTGATAAATCAAAATCCCAAACATGGGATTTTAAATTTGACTTAACGAGCCAGCTTAATGCTCACAATGAGGTAAAAGTTGGTTTTGATTACAATTATGCCGACATGAGTACTTACTATGAAAAAAACAGATGGGAGTCTCCTCATGAAAATTGGGTTAATGAGTGGGAAGCTAATCCTGTTCGAGGTGGCGCGTATATCCAGGATAAAATTGAATTTGAAGGAATTGTTGCAAATATCGGCTTGAGAGCTGATTGGAATGATCCAAATATAAATTGGTTCCCGTTAGGCACTTATGATGTTTTCTTTACACCTGGAATCATAAACACACTGGGCAGGGATGGTGTACTCGAAGTAGGGGCAACGGAGCCAGCCAAGGGTCATTTGAAAATATCCCCTCGTTTTGGGATTTCGCATCCTATATCAGAAAATGCTAAATTGTATTTTAATTACGGCGATTTTTATTCCATGCCCGCTTCTTATAATATGTATCAGATCTTCTGGGCTCCAATGCGCTTTGGTATTCGGTATTTAGGTAATCCGTCGCTGGATTGGCCTCTTACAAGAGCTTACGAGTTAGGTACAGACTGGAGTGTTGGAGATATGTTTCGTGTTCACCTTGCGGGTTATTATAAAGATGTTACAAATCAGCTTGCAGCTGTAGAATATACAAATTATGATGTAACGGTGCAGTACAGTGTTCCTGAAAACTTAAATTACGAGGATATTCGTGGTATAGACTTTAGAATAAGTAAAGACTTTGGAAATTGGGTTAGAGGCTGGCTGAATTACGACTATAGAGTAAGAAGTTATGGTAATACGGGTAAACAAGCGCACTTTGAGTATCCGCTTCAAGAAGCGCAAGAAGGCGCTTGGGATACTCTGGAGTATACACCTCGTTCACAGCCAGTATTACAGGCTAATATTCAATTTCTTACCCCTGAGGATTTAGGTATGCTCCTTGGGAATATTTCTTTGAGTTTTAACTATACATGGGAAGCAGGCTCGTATACGACTTACGATCCATTGCACGAAGATTTGTTTTTAAATATGCAATGGAAACCCTGGAGAAATATTCAGGCAAGAATCCAGAAGGGAATAAGCCTTGCCGGAACAAATCTTAGCATTTTTGCTGAGGTAAACAATCTTTTTGATTGGAAATATTTGGACGTGGGCTCTGGTTGTTTTGTCGATGATGACGACGAAGATTCATATTACACTTCGCTTAAGTTACCCCTGTTTGGAGAAGAAGGTTATGAAGATATTGGAGAAGCCGGGAATGATCAGTTTGGTGATGTCAGCAGTGAAGATAAGCCATATATTGATGATCCAGAGTTGACTCATCTTGCATTCCATAACCCTCGTTCTTTTGTTTTTGGATTGAAAGTTGATTTTTAGTATCAACCAAGAGGTAAGGAGGAAATTATAATGAAGAAGTTTACTTGTTTATTTCTAATATTTGCCATTGTTGCTTCACTTATCTCACTGCCGGTCTTGGGTGCTCAGAAGTGGATTCAACAATCAGAAATTCAGCCGAAAATTACAGACGCTTTCGATCAGAGTGAGATAGCCTTTGGTAATTTTGAAGTCACCTGGTATTTTCACGGAGCGATGTCAGAAACGGAAGGAAATCGAGATGGTTGGATACGCAGCTGGCTCCGAAATGCGGGTTCCAGGTGGGGTTGCAGGAATTGGTATGACCCTATAGGTGACTCTATCATGCCCATCAGATTGGGAGGCGCACCTTACGGTACAGCAGACGCGAGTACAGTACAGTTTACAGTACCGGATTCACTTGGCGTGACTATCCATAAGTATTTCAGGTACCATCCTCCATCCATTATAGTTGACGGTGTTCCTCTGCAGAAACCTACGGGAATTGGAGATGAGTACGCTCCGGAAAAAGTTTTGGGTACTGCTGATGTGATGGTGGAGGGTCACGCAAGGAACTGGATGGGACTGGATATTTATTATAGATTGTTAAGCTGGGTTTCTAAACATCACAATCAGTATATAGTGTATGACATAACAGCTGTAAATTCGGGAAACATCGATCTGGATGAGGAAATTGAAAGAGAAGGTTATTCGTTAGATAGTTTATACTTTATGAGACAACTTGAGTTATTTCCTAATAATCAAACTGAGACAAAAGGTGAATGGTTTACATGGACCGGCGTTTATCCTGATTGGGATGAACCGAAAGATTCCGTGCGTTGTCTTATCTCTTACCCCGCTATCGAGTGGGAGAGGGGAGGAGGTGCCCCCTGGAAAGGCGATCCCCTTGGTTGTTACCTCTGGGAACGTGATTATCTGGATGATCCGTGTTCCGGTGGTGAGGTTACGCTTTATGTTCCCACATCAGCTGATGTGGCTATGGGTCCTGGTTCGGATGCCAGGAATCCGGAGAACCATCCGGAAACCGACGATGTAACCCAACCGGTATCACACGGTAATTGGGGACCCGATGATATGGAATACAAACGCCATTCTGGTGTACAACCTCCTGAAGATTGGGAACAATGTTATGATGCTATGAAATGGGGAGAAAAAGGCGATCCCGATTATACTGACTATGTGGATTGGATGACGGGAACTTACCCGAACACCTATCATCCTGTACCGCCCGATTTGAGAGGTTATGAGAGATGGAACGATCTAAACCAGAATGGCTTGGTCTTCTGGCACGCTATGGCACAGGCAGGTTATGGGCCCTTTAATCTCGAATATGGTGATTCCATCAGGATAGTGTGGGCGCAGTGCGGAGGTCGTCTTGATGCCAGAAGTTCGTGGGAACTTGGTCAAGCATGGAAGGATAGTACCATAACATTCGTTACCCAGAGCGGTGATACGCTCGATATAAATGATATCAGTATGACAGCTCCGCACCTGCCTAATGAGGCGGATACCATTCATATACCTCCTGTATACAGAAATAATCCCTGGAGATGGCAGGATGATGGTTACGCGAATGACGCTGCCAACTTAATTAAGGATATGTGGGTTCATTCGACAGTCGATTCTGTTATAAGACATTCGATAAATGCTCAGTGGAACTTTGACCATAATTATAAAATTCCTGTTCCACCGCCACCGCCTTCCATAGAGATTACTCCCGGAGCCGACCAGATTGTAATCGAATGGTGGTATGAAGATGAGGCTGATAGACCATCCGACCTTGCAGGATTCAAACTATATCGTTCTGTAGGTAGCGCGGGGTTAGGTCCCTTAGTTGAAAATGAAGGTGTACTAGGTGAATGGGAAGTGATATATGAGGCTGGTACTAATGAAGGAACTTTTAGTGACACGACTGCGCTTCGAGGTGAAGATTACTATTACTATGTTGCCGCATTTGATGACGGAACTCATCCGGAAGCGGAAGATCCGAATGACGTTACGGGTGTTGCCGAGTCGCTTGAAAGCGGAAGATTTCAAAACTATACTTTTGGTGTAATGGGTGCTGCTTCTTTAAAAAGACCGACCGGAAATTCGTTATCTCAGATTAGAGTGGTTCCGAATCCCTTTAATAGTGCTTCAAAGAATATGCAGTACGGAGGAGGATCGGATAAGATTAATTTCTTCGATTTGCCCGGAAATTGTACAATCAAAATTTACAATTTCTCAGGCGATTTAATAAAAACCATCGAGCATACAGATGGTTCGGGAGATGAAGCTTGGGAGAATCCGACCGGCGAACAGTATCAGGTAACAGGAGCAGGGCAGCACATTGTGAGTGGTCTCTATATTGCTAATATTGTCGATAATGAAACTAACGAGAGTATAAACGTTAAGTTTGTCATAATAAGGTAGGTGGGAAGATGAGAAAGCTTATTATATTACTTCATTTAGTACTCTTACTCCCCGGTTATTCTTTATTAGGTCAGGATGAGGAGGTGACAAAAGCCGGGAAGGCAGGTTTCAAATTTATGGACGTTGAAGTGAGTGCCAGAGCCGCGGGAATGGGGGAGGCATTTTCATTAATCGGTGATGATGCCAATGCCATTTTCCATAACCCTGCTGGTATTGCTCAGATGGAGGATAACCAGGTCGATTTACTGCTCTGTAAAGTGAACTGGATTGCCGAAACCTCAGTAGATGCTCTTGGCTTGATTGCGAATCTTGGCACCTGGGGTAACGTGGGTGTTAGTATACTTAATACCAATTATGGAGATGATATTTATGGTACTATCATAGATGAGGACACGGCGAGTGGATTTAGAGAAACGGGACCTTTGGATATTGGATCATATGCGGTAGGTATTTCGTATGCTCGCAGATTGACCGATAAGTTTATGATTGGTGGTAACGCCCGATACTCATATGAGCATTTGGGGGAAAGCTGGTTTGCTGATAATGTCGATAGAGATTCTACCTGGATAGAAAAAAACGAGGCGAATACAATTGTCTATGATATTGGAACCATTTTTTATACAGGGTTTGAAAGCTTTAGAGTTGGAATGTCCATTGTGAATTTCTCTCCCGCGGTGCGGTATGAATATACCGAAGGTAGTACTAATTCGTTTGAATTACCCCTGACCTTTAGAATGGGTGCCGCTATGGATATTCTGGATCTTCTCGGCGAGCACCCTGATTATTCTCTGCTGATGGATTTTGAACTGGTTCATCCCAGGGATTATTCGCAGAGGTTTCATCTGGGAGCGGAGTTAAGTCTATTGAAGATGCTTAAGCTGAGAGCAGGTTATAAGTTTGGATACGACGAAGAGACGTTCGGTGTTGGTGTCGGTATCGATGCGGACTATATAAAGATTGATTATGCTTATAGTGATTTTGGCCATTTAGATTTTGTGCAGAGGGTTTCTTTCGGGCTAGCATTTTAAGTAGATAGAAGAAAAAGTTAATTAGAAAAACGCGGCAGGTAGATTTATCTGCCGCGTTTTTTTATTAGCCTTGTCTTTTTTTAGAATAGAAATATATTAGAAGAGAACGAAGGTTGGAAAGAATTAACATAATCGCAGTTGAAAGGATAAAACTTTCGTTTTTGCGTTTTAAAGTATTTGAAAAGATGTTATTTAATGTTAAAGCTTTAATAGAGCGGATATATTGGAGGTAAAGATGAGGCAATTCTTATCCGGATTATTGGTTATTTTAACTTTTGCATTGTTCATGAATGGTTGTGGAAGTGGGGAAAGGGAACAATATTATCGTACAATTAGCTTGGATGGTAGATATGATATAAAAGGAAGCTGTCTTGTTTCGCGTAGAATGGGGATGAAGGGAGAATCTTATCGTTTTATTTTTGACAGTGAAGGAAATCTTACAAAAATAGAACATCTTATAGGTGGTAAACTTAAAGGAGAATCTTTTTTCGGCAGGGATGTCGCTCGGGTTGTAATAGATATTTTTGAAATTCATGAAAAAAGGTTCTATTATAACGCAGAAGAGTTGCCTTGCGAGGATCAAAACGGTATCAATGTTATATGTTTGCCCTTTAATGAGAATGGATATCCGCGAGAAAAGTTGAATTACAACTTGTTTGGGGAGTTTGTGGAAGATAATTATGGAGTTACTCAATATGTTTGGGTTTTAGACGATGAGGGACGAAGAATAAAGACGAATTTTTATAGCCGTATTGGAAAACAAATAGCCGGAACTGATGGAGTGTTTGAAAGACAGTTTGAATACGATGATAATGGTAATATGATCGAGCGGCGTTACTTAGATTCAAAAGGACATTTAAAAGAAGATGCTAATGGTATCGCGGTATTACGTCAAAAATTTGATACTAATGGAAATGTGGTTGAAATCAGGCATTTCGATGTCGCGGATAAATTGATGGAAATGACTAACGGAGCTTTTATTATACGGAAGAAATTCGATGATAATGGGAATCCGGTTGAAGTGAAGTATTTAGGGAAAGACGAAAAATTAATCGGAAATAATATGGGAGTTGCTATTGTCAGATCCGAGTTTGGCCCTTACGGTAACATTATAGAACGTAGATACTATGACCTGGATGATAAATTAACTGAAGGAACTTTTTACGGATTTGCTAAACTCCAATGGGGTTATGACGAAAAAGGAAGGATGACGGAAACCAGATTCTTAGATGTAAACGGTGAATTGAAAAACGCCCTGAATGAAGAAGCCGCAATAATGCGTATAAAATATGACGCAAACGGCAATATCGAACAGGTGTTACGTTTCGATAAAAAAGGAGAATTGGTAGGAGATACTACAGGCGTTTCAGGAAAAGAGTAAAGTTACAGGATAATTATTTTAATTTTTCAAGCCTTTCTATTATTTCGAGACATCCTCTTGAAATATGATAGGGCGCTTTCCATGGACCGAGTTTGTTTTCTTCGTTATAATAAGGTTCGCCTTTTCTGTTCACTCTAAAAAACCATTCTCCGTTTTTAGAATCGATAATATATTTCTTTACGAAAACCCAACAATTATAAGAAGCTTCAAGAAATTTCTCATCGTTTGATATTTGAAAGGCGTTAAGAAATCCAACCATTGCTTCTACCTGTGGCCACCAGTGTTTGTCTGTATCTGTCACTCTCGCTGTTTTTCCTTCGTTCATCAAAGCTCCATCTGAATCTATTCCTTCCGTTAGTACAGTGTTTGCTGTTTGTAAAGCGTACTTTTTAACTTTTTCAAGCAAATCTTTATGATTTAAGATTTCGGTAGCTTCGCATAACAGCCAGCTTCCTTCGATGTCATGGCCGTAGGAAAAAATATTAGATTTCAAATTCCAGATTTCATCGAAAAATAGATTGAAGTGCCCGGTTTCCGGTTCGATTATTTTTTCGAGGAATATATTAATTAATAATTCTAATCGTTTTTCTAATTTCTTATTCTTCCATATACAGAGGAGATTTGCGTATCCTTCAAGTAC
>CAYWUC010000212.1:0-2731 GCA_964461395.1 uncultured bacterium | reverse complement strand
ATCTGTCCAGAGAGGCATTTCAGGGTCTCCGAATAGATTTAATCCATAAATACACCATGCCCAAACACCACCCCAGCTTACCTCCGAAACGTACCCATCCTTTGAAAAAGCGTGGGCAACACCAATATGATCATGGTAATTATAATCCTCCTTAAATATTTCATGATAAAAACAAGTATCTATATGCTCAGAAGGACCCATGGACGGAGGACTTCCCCAACCGTATCTTGAATTCATTATAGAATAACTACCTCCCGTTGAAGGAGTCAAATAATGCTCCGCAAAACAATCACCGTAAGAGACATAATCGATAGCACCGCACATACAACCTATAGAATTGTGAATACCGAGCAAACTGTCATTATCCAGCGCATCAAGATCATCGGAATCGAAATACGCGTCGGCATAATAAGTATAAATACCATTCTCATTCCCATGTCCAATAAGATGAGCAAAACCAAAACCTGAACGAACCGAATCCACAAAAGCCGCCTCGGTTAACTCTCCGTCTCTTTCGTACATTCTCGAAACCTGCCAATCTCCGGGCACTATATCGGCAATCGCTTCCTGTGAAAGTTGTTCATCATAAGAACTCCATAGAATAGCCGCGGGAAGTAATATCTTTTTTTGATAACCGGAAGGAGGACTTTTTTCGTATGTAAGAACCTTATTCACAAAAATCTCTACCTGGCTGACAGTTCGAACGGGGGCTCTTCCCACAAACACATCCGAATACAAATCGACCTCATCGGTAGATTCCCCGTATATATTATCTCCATCCGCGTTCCAGTCACCATCGAGGTCTGAGAAATAAAGGTCTGAAGGAATGGTATCCTCATCGTTATAATATCCTACGTATGAAGTTTTATACCAGACATTTCTTCTTGGAACTATTTCCTGACCCCATTCATAGTCACACTGACCTCCGAGAAGGACCCAGATGGTTCCCCACGTGGAATTCGCGTCCTTAAGAAAATTCCTTACTCTCTCCGCGTTATCCGCGCCTGTGTAATTCGCGTAAATATAATCAAGAGTTACTACTTTCGCGGGAACACCTTTCTTTGTTTTCCAATCCGCGAGTTCCTGAAAAGCCGTCGCGAAAGAATCTACCGTTATTATCACATATTCGACGCTATCTTCGGGTAATGCTAAACTTGCGCTTAATCCGATAGAAGGTTCGGAAATTCCAATATCTTCCGGATTAAGAATTAGATTTTTAACTCTTTCTTTGAATATTTTGTTTTGTTTCTCGGTTTTTGTCCTTAATGAACGTAAATTCTCTTCATAATTAACTCTAAACTTTATATGAGAATAAAAAATTAATTTCTTTTCGGACGGTATATATTGCACAGGATAAACAAGTAAACTTGCTAGTTTGTAACCACCCATCGATCCTGTATTTGGATTTTCAATGATTTTTTCGGGATAAAGAGTAGTTTTAGCGTAAGCATCCGCATCTGGCTCTACAAAAGGAAAACTCTTATCTTTTAAAAACGGCTGAGGATGTTGTGTAGGATAAATGTCATATTCACCGGTTATTTCCTCTTTATCTACCGAAACGATTTCCACATTAGTAACTTCCGCATCATGAGGAATTAAAAGAGAAAGAGATGCTCTCGGAAGTAAGGGTGAACCTAAATCCATAGTTGTCGAACCACAACCTTCGAGTTTTACTACATCGTATCCTCCGATTTTAGAAAAGGTAATATCGCTCCTGTTAAAGGTTATTTCTTTTTCTAAAACTCCCGCGAACGCTGTAAAGGCGGAGAAAAAAACAAATATATAAAAAGCACTAAAAAACGCCCTCTTGATATTCACAAAAACCTCCTTACAAACATCAATTTCTATATCAAATTATTCAACTTATCCTTTTTAAAAAAGGATAAGTCGAAAAAATATGTCTATTTAATATAATAAAAATATAATAAAAATCAAGATTCTAATACCCCTCTCAACCCCTAATTATTCTCACACAAAGACACAAAGTACACAAAGAAGTGAAAGGGTGTATAAGGGAGATGTGTAAATGGGTAAAAAACAGTCAACCCATCCACCCATATACTCATTGACTCATTTACTTAAATCTAACCACAGAGGACACAGAGAAATAAAGAACTCACTGAGCTCACAGAGAAAAAAATATATTTTGTTGTTTAAAACCCATCCCCTCTCCAACTTATTCTCACACAGAGACACAGAGAAAACAACAAAAAATTATATTATGGTTGCTTACACCCCACTCCACCAAAATAAGAGTAACAACAAATCACACAAATAGCACGAATAAAATTTTTGTTTTAACTAAAACCTAAAACCAAAGACCTAAGACCTATTTTTCACATGTAAAAATTGTAGTTGTTATATTTTTTTGTTTTTTTGCCGCCAGCCGTAAGCTGAAAGCTGTGGGCTGTTAATTTTACCAATTCACCAATCGACTATTTGACTTAGATTCGTAGAATCTATATTATTAACCTGCCTTACATTCACGATAAAGCCGAACAATTTCATCTATTTCAAGAGTTTCAGCTCTTCTCTGTAGATCGAGAGAAACTTCTCTGATATCATAATCAAAGAGATTATTCCTAAGTATCTTTCTTCTAAAACGAAAAATATTCCTTAAAAATTCCTCGAAATTTTTATCAACTTCAATTATTGGTTTTTCTTTCAAAACCCCTTTTATAACAGTTGAAATTACTTCGGGTTTAGGAAAAAAAGCTTCGGGTTTAATGTC
>CAYWUC010000211.1:0-3088 GCA_964461395.1 uncultured bacterium | reverse complement strand
AAAGTTTACGAAAAGTTTTCATTTAGTCAAGGCTGGCGCTTCGTGTTATTTAATTATATAAAGGAGGTTAATTTACCGATGATTTTTGCCCATCCCATTCCTTTCTGAGAATAGCGTAAATTACAAGATCTTCATACTTATTCCACTTTATTACATGTTCTTTGAGCAAACCTTCCTGTTTTATGCCTATCTTACGCATTACTTTACCAGAAGCAGGATTTCTGGCAAAGTGAGATGAAGTGATTTTATTTAATTCTAACTGGTTAAAACCATATTCAACGACGGATCTGGCTGCTTCCGTGCAATAGCCCTGATTCCAGAAATCTTTTCCTATCCAATAGCCTAATTCTGCTCTATTAAATCTTTTTTCGATAAGTAACCCAATTGCCCCAATCAACTCCCGGGTAGACTTTGAGATAATGGCTAAATTAACGCTTTTTCCGGACTCAAAGTCCTTTTTATGACTGGATATCCAATCTTTTGCCATTCCTTTTTTATAAGGATATGGAATATTTGAAGTTGTATCCGCTATTAGCCTGTCTCCGGCTAATTCTCTAACTCTCTGTGCGTCCGATAATTCAAAAGGTCTGAGTATTAATCTTTTTGTTTCTAATTTCGGCTTTTTCTTTTTCATTATACTTCGATTATTTGAATCTAATAACCTTCAAGTATAAATCAAGTATGAAAATGCTTCGCATCTTTACTGGTTTTTTACTTGACTTTCTATACATATTTTATAATTTTATTCGTAATGATTAACTTTATAAGTTTGAACCAGGTATTAGAAGTAATTATACGCACCACGATTATTGGTCTCGCGGCTTTTATTGTAATAAGGATAAGAGGGAGAAAGCAATTAGCCCAGCTTACATTGTTCGATATAATAATAGTCATTGCACTCGGGTCCGCTGTAGGAGATGTCATGATTTATCCCGAAGCAGTCGTTTCGCTCCTGCGTTCTTTAACGGCAATAGTAACCCTTGCCGCATTAATTCAGATATTCGAATATTTGGGTTGCAGAGCACCTAAGAAAATAACAAGAATAATATACGGTGATTCGACTATTATAATAAAGAACGGAAAACTTGTGAAGAAAAATTTTGTAAAAACCAATCTTACAGAAGACCAGTTAAGATCAAAACTCAGAGAGAAAAATATCCAGTATTATTCCGAAGCAAAAATCGTTCGCCTTGAACCAGACGGAGAGTTGAGCGTACAGAGGAAAAGAAATGATAAGAAATAGAAAGAATTCAGAAGCCAGGAGTCGGAAGTAAGAAACTCACCTCACACCAAAAATTTATTTTTACCACAGAGAATACAGAGATACATTATACAACTATTTCCCCTTTTGTGACGAACTAAAGACTCCTTGACTTTTTCCCCAAATAGATAAATATGAAGGCATAATGAATGTGGCAATATTAAGTAATTCCTACGGAGAGGACAGAAGCGGTGCTTTGATCGCTAAAGAGTTAAAAAAACTGGATAAAAAAATTAGAATCAGAGCTTTTCCGCTTATTTCTTTCGGGGAGGAATATAAAAAAAGAAATATCAAAGTAGTAGGAGGGCATCCGCCCCCTCCGTCTGGCGGCTTTCTTTTAAAAAGCGCAGGGAAATTTTTAGCTGATATAGCCAAGGTTTTCTTCTTGCCCTTTTCTTATATAGACCGGCTCCGCGTATTTAAAGATAAAACCCAGATTCTAATAGTTGTCGGAGATTTTTCCTTGTTGCTACTTGGTTATATTGCTTTACGGAAAGAAGCCTATTTTCTCGAACAATGCAAATCCAATTATATGCATCCGCATTTACCTTTCGAAAGGTTTTTTATAAGTGAAATCGCAAAAAAAGTCTTTACTCATGATAAAATCACTTGCGATGATTTGAAGGATAAAGGTATCGATGCCAAATTTGTCGGGAACCCTATGATGGATAATTTATCGGAAGAAAAAAAATATTCTCCTCCTGAAGTAAAGATAATGATAGGATTGCTTCCGGGTTCCAGAAAAGAAGCTTATAATAATATGAAAAGAATAGCAAAGATAATAAAAGAGCTTACCAATATGGATCAAAATTTGCATTTTGCCGTTGCCCTTTCCGGGACCGTCGACAAAGAAAAAATAACAAAAATCTTATCTGATTTACAGGATAGTATCGATGTTTGTTACGGCAGTTTTGTCGATATCGTAAAAAAGGCACGACTTGTTATAAGCCTTGGCGGAACTGCAAGTGAACAATCTCTTTATTTGGAAACCCCCGTTATATCTTTTCCCTGCAGTGGAGCACAGAATACCAGACGTAGACTAAACGGGCAAAAGAAATTATTGGGCGACGCATTTATACTACTCGATTATGAACCAAAAGAAATAGCAGAAAAAATTCTGGGACTGGTTTACAATAAAAAACTCTTGCAAGAGCTAAAAGAAAAAGGAAAGGAAAGAGCGGGCGAATCCGGAGGAGCAAAGAAAATAGCACAATATATATATTCTGAAGAAGTAAAAATCAAGAAGTCGAGCAGAGAAGTCAGAATCCCCCCTCACCCTAAAAAATCGAAACATCAAAAAAATGAAAAAGATAATTGAAGCAACTGTAATTTTACCAACCTATAATAGGCTGCCTGTGCTCAAAAAATGCCTGGAGGCATTTTCAAACCAAACGACGAAGAATTTTGAATTAGTATTAATAGATGATTATTCTGATGATGGAACAAAGAAATACATTGAAAATTACGATTTTAAGAATTTAAAATATATTAGGCTTGAAAAACGCTCTGGACCATATTACGCGAGGAATCTTGGCATAAAGCAGGCAAAAGGAGAGATAATTATATTCGTCGATTCGGATGTAATAGTTTTTCCGGATTTTGTGGGAGATCATATAAATATACATAAAAAAAATGAAAATCTTGTTGTACAAGGTATGGTTAAACACATAAAAAATCTTGGAAAAATTAATATGAATAGTTTTTATCTCCCCAATGCTCTCTGTCTTAGAACATTTATAACGCAAAACGCGTCTGTTAGAAGGAAATACCTTATCTCTGTGGGCGGTTTTGAGGACTTTGGTCCCAAAATGGGATATAAAGATGTAG
>CAYWUC010000210.1:0-3527 GCA_964461395.1 uncultured bacterium | reverse complement strand
TTAGAAGAGAAATTTTACCCATCGAGCGATTTAGGTAATTATGAAGTATATAAACCCGAAACCGTATTCTTATACAATTAAAAAGGAGGAATTATGGAAGACATATTAATCCCGATGGTGGCTATACTTTTTCCCGTTTTTATAATCTTTATTATCTTCTACTTTATTTTCACAACAGATTATAAGAAGGAAAAATTAAAAAGGGAAGAAAGAATGAAAGCGATAGAAGCGGGAGTTGAATTACCCCCGGAACCAGTACCTCAGCCCCCCACCAAAACACCACTTGATAACTTGAAAGAAGGATTGACTTTTCTTGCAGTCGGGCTTGGTATTTTGATTGGAGTGGGGATATTCTTTAACAAAGGACTCTTAGGTATACCAATACAATTCGTTACAATATTCGGCTTCGTTGCTATCTTTGTAGGAATAGCCCGTGTGATTCTCTACAAAATCCAGAGCAAATCGGAAAAATAACGTACAACTACCTTTGAATAAAAGAGGAGCAGGTTAACCTGCTCCTCTTTTTTGTCTTTTATATCAGAATATCTTAAGTTTTTTCCAACCCGGGCGGTCTGCTAATAAGCGCAACTACTGCGCCTAACAGGCAAAGAATACCCGTAACTATAAATGCCATCGAGTAACTTTTTGTTATCTCGAGCACCCTCGGGGCAAAAAGTGATCCAAGCAGCCCACCGACACCGTAAGCCGTGAAGACCAACCCATAATTAATGCCTATATTTTTTGTACCGTAGAAATCAGCAGTAATTGCCGGAAATATAGCAAGGTAACCACCAAAACATAATCCGACAATATATATACCTACCCAGTAGTAAGGCGGGAAGGCCTCAATAACATTGTATAACAATATCGCAACACCACAGATAAGTAACATAAGGAAAAGTGTTTTTTTTCTACCCAGCATGTCGGACAAACGTCCCCAGAAGATTCTTCCTATCGCGTTAAAGATAGCAAGCGTTCCCACAGCAAGAGCCGCAACTTTCGGAGTTAAACCGACAAGCTCCTGACCTATAGGCGATGTCTGTGCTATTATCATAAGCCCCGCGAGACAACCGAAGAAATACATTATCCAGACAAGATAGAACGACGAAGAAGAAAGCATCTCACCCGGTCCAAAATCCTGCTTGGTCATTTGTGTCTTCTCTGGAGGAGTCCAACCCTCAGGCTTCCAGTCCGAAGGCGGATTCTTCAATATCTGTGAACTAATTACAATAACACCAAGAAAAACTACTCCCATAATTGCCAGAGTCGAGAAGACACCCACTCCGTCTATCAGCGCGCGGGCAACAGGAGCGACGATTAATGCTCCCGCTCCAAAACCGGCAACACTAAGTCCCGTTATCAAACCTCTCTTATCAGGAAACCACTTAATTCCGGTCGCGACAGGACATACATATGTAAATCCGATTCCAAGTCCTGAGATAACGCCATAACCAATTGTGAGCCACATAAACGACCTCGAAAAAGCAGCTATTAACATCCCTGCACCCAAAACAATTCCTCCGACAGTAGCTACAAGTCTGGGGCCGGCTTTATCCTGCCACCTTCCTCCAATTATCGTAGCAATAGCAAAAAATACCAAAACTAAAGAAAAGGGAAGCGTTGCCTGACTCGGAGACAGTCCTAGCCCCCCATCGGCAATCGATTGCTGCAAGGGTATACGAAAAACACTCCACGCGTAAATCGCGCCAAGACATAACTGAATAAGAATCGCGCCTATCACTATCAACCATCGGTTAAAAACTTTCTCTTCCGCCATCAAAAACCTCCTTTTAGGTTTCATGCTATTTTAAGTGGCGCTACCTATCCCATCCACTGCTTCAGGATTCGCGAGTGTAGAAATATCTCCGACGGATTCTCCTATTGCCTTAGCTCTTATTACTCTGCGCATTATTTTACCGGAACGTGTCTTAGGTACATCATTAACAAAACCTATTTCATCGGGTCTCGCTATTTTACCTATTTCTTTTCCGACATGCTCTCGTAATTCCGCTCTTAATTCCTCGGACGGCTCTACGCCTTTCCTCAAGACCACAAAAGCAGTTATAGCTTCGCCCTTTAGTTCGTGTGGCTTCCCTACAACAGCCGCTTCCGCGACTTTTGGATGACTTACTAAGGCGGATTCGACTTCCGAATTACCAATTCTATGTCCGGCAACGTTAAGAACATCATCCGCTCTTCCTTGGACCCAGAAATATCCGTCTTTATCTTTTCTAGATACATCACCGGCTAAATAAGTATCAGGGTATTTACTCCAATATACATTTTTATATCTTTCAGGATCTTTATAAAGCCCTCTCAGCATTCCGGGCCATGGTTTGAGTATCACTAAACTTCCGCCGGCTTCGGTAATAGATTCCCCATCCTCATTATATACCGCAGCAGAAATCCCCGGTAAAGGATTTGTAGCCGAACCGGGTTTTAATGGAGTAATTGGTAATGGCGATATCAAGAAATGACCCGTCTCTGTTTGCCACCAGGTATCCATTATCGGGCATTTCTCTCTACCAATATACTTATGATACCATATCCAGGCTTCCGGATTTATTGGCTCCCCAACCGAACCCAGAAGTCGTAAAGATTCGAGGTTGCATTTCTGCGGATATTCTTCCCCAAGCTTCATATGCGCTCTTATCGCTGTGGGAGATGTATAGAGAACTGTTACTTTATGTTTCTCCACCATTTTCCACCATCTTTCTGGTTCCGGGAACGCAGGTGCACCCTCATATATTATCGAAGTAGTTCCGAGGATTAGGGGAGCATAAACAATATAACTATGCCCTGTCACCCATCCTATATCAGCCGCGCACCACCAGACGTCATCTTCCTTCAAATCGAATACCCATCTGAGTGTTTGTGCTGTCCCAACCGCATAACCTCCATGAGCATGTTGTATTCCCTTTGGTTTTCCGGTCGTACCAGAGGTATATAAAATATACAGAAGGTCATTTGCATCCATCTTTTCCGTTTCACACTCTGCCGGCTGGTTTTTTGTAATTTCATCCCACCAAAGGTCTTTTTCTTCATTCCAGGGCACTTCATCCCCGGTACGTTTATAAACGATAAGATGTTCAACTGAAGGAGCTTTCTCTAAAGCCTCATCTGCCTGTGTCTTTAGAGCTACTTTTTTACCGCGCCTATAGAAAGAATCACAGGTAATAGCCACTTTTGCCGTACAATCATTAAGCCTGTCACCGAATGCTGCAGCACTAAAACCCGAGAAAACAACAGAATGGATTGCTCCAATCTTTGCGCATGCCAGCATTGCTATTGGAAGTTCTACATGCATTGGCAAATAGATTCCTACTCTATCCCCCTTTTCAACACCTAAACTCTTAAGCGCATTGGCAAGCTTGTTAACTTCGGCGTAAAGATCTCCGTAAGTCCATTTTTTTATATCACCCGGTTCTCCTTCAAAAATATAGGCGACTTTATCTTTTTTACCATTTTTTACATGTTTGTCGAGAGCATCGTGAACAATATTATATTCCGCTCCCTCAAACCATTTA
>CAYWUC010000209.1:0-17447 GCA_964461395.1 uncultured bacterium | reverse complement strand
AAACCTTCAGTAACCTTGGTTAAAGGAAAAAACAATAGATTGACACCCAAAACAAAACTACAGAAACCAATAATCCAGTTTTTCTCTCCCAGAAGCTCCTTTCTAAACAGTCTTCCCATAGAGGTCCTCCTTAAAAATCTGCTCCATCGATTTTCCGTATTCTTCTCTCAGCGCATCAGATTTCCCATCCATAAATACATTACCTTCCTTCATAAATATAGTTCTTTCAAAGAGCATTTCCGCGTCCGCTACTATGTGTGTTGAAAAAATAAATGTTTGATTTTCCTTATACGCTTTAAGAATACCCGATGTTATATTTGCTCTCGAAGCAGGGTCTATTCCCGAGAGAGGCTCATCGAGAAGAAATATTTTCGCGTCCCGGCTGAGAGTTAATACCAATTTTAATTTTGCCCGAAAACCTTTTGACAAATGAGCCACATATCTGTGCCCCGGAAGATCAAAGAAATCGATAAGCTCTTTTTCTTTATCCTTATTCCAATCAGAAAAGAAACCTGCATACCAATTTATCAAATCTCGCGTTTTCATCCAGTGATAAGTTGAATCATATTCCGGATAAAAAGCGATTTCCGACCTTAAATCCACTCCGGGATTTTTCCCGTCGATTTTTATAACACCTGAAGTCGGGCGACAAAATCCGAAAAGGAGTTTTAGAAAAGTAGTTTTTCCGCTGCCGTTAGGCCCGACAAGCCCTACAAAAGAACCCTCTTCAATCGTCAAATCTATGCCGTTTAACGCGTAAATATCATCATATATCTTTACTAATTTTTTAACCTCAATCATCGATTTTCCTCACTAATTTTTTTATTTCTTTTTTAGATAATCCCATGGACGTTAAATTTTTGACAAAATCACCAATTACTTCATCGACCATTTCCTCTTTCAGTTTATCGCGAGAACCTTTCTTTACCCACGTCCCCTTACCTACCCAACTCTTCACAACACCCTCCCTTTCCATTTCCCTGTACGCCCTCGCCACAGTATTGGGATTGACCCCCAACTCTTCCGCAAGCGCTCTCACTGTCGGCACGTCTTTTTCTATATCGCCTCGAGAAATCCTCTCTTTGATTTCTTTTACTATCTGTCTCCAAATCGGTTTACTTTTATCAATCTCCATAATATTGTATCAATAGTATAATACAATTTTGGATTTTGTCAAGGGGGTTTTTTGTTTTTGGGATTTTAGTTGATGTATTATAAAAAAGGGTTTTTATAATACCGGAATGCAGAAGAGGAGTACCGTTTCATCCCGGTTCTTTTGAAAGCAGATTATGTATATAAATTTTTAATTGGAACGGGTTTTATCGCTTCTTTTAATTCGAAACCGAATACACGTGCGTAAAAATATAATTCAGCCTCTAAAGAACGTTTAATATTTTGAGCCTTTCTAAATCCGTGTTGCTCCTTTTCAAAAAGAATATATGAAACAGGAACACCTTTTTTCTCTAAAACAGATACAAACGATTCGGATTGTTCCGGGGGAACGACCTTATCTTCTGCCCCTTGAAAAAATATTACAGGAACACAAAGCTTACCCGCGGAATTGATAGGAGAACGCTCTTCATAAAGCTTTATCTTCTCTGGATATTTGCCAATTAGCGAATTTAGATAATGAGATTCAAATTTATGAGTCTCCTTGGTTAATTTTACAAGATCGCTGACTCCATAATAAGAGGCACCAGCTCGAAAAAAATCTCTGAAAGTAAGAGCACATAACACGGTATAACCACCCGCGCTTCCTCCTCTTATTATCAAACGCTCTCCATCGGCCTTTCCCTTTTTTACCAAAAACTTTACTCCGTTTATACAATCATCTACATCTTTGATACCCCACTTACCTTTCAACCTGTCTCGGTAATTACGCCCGTACCCTGAACTCCCTCCATAGTTAACGTCAAAAACGGCAAAACCTCTACTCGTCCAAAACTGTTTTTTTAAATCCAGAGCTGTCGAGGTAGAGGATGTAGGCCCACCGTGAACTATAACGATAAGAGGAGGTTTTTCTCCTCTGGGCCCTTTAAATTTCCTGTTTTTGGGAGAATAGTAAAAACCGTAGGTTTTTTCTCCTCCCTTCGAAGGAAAAACCACCGATTCCGGCACAGAAATATATTCCAAGGGGATAGAAATATCTGTGGAACGTCTTAGAACTTTACTTTTTCTCGTATTCATATTCAAACGTACAAGTGCCGGAGGCTTTAGGGGAGAAGCTGCTTTCATAATGAGATTTTCGCCCATTACCTTTACATAAGAAATAGTGTCATACTTTGTTTTTATTAAATCTAAATCTTTTGTTTCCAAATCCAGAAAGCCCAAATACCATTTCCCCTCTTTGGTATAGGAACAAACTATTTTATCTCCTGAGTAAAAATCAAAAGTCGAAAGTCCGAAAACCCATTGAGGTAAACCAAAATCCGACTTCATCGTAACAAAAGATTCAACTTTATTCTTATTAAACCTATAAATATTCCACCAGTTATTTCTATCAGATATAAAATACAAGACATTGTCCGGAGACCACTCAGGCTGGAAAATAGACTCTTTCCTGCTCCCCGCGATTTTTTCTTTTTTACCTATAGAACCATCCAGATTCAAAGCGGCAACCCATAATTCGGTTCCATCCCAGGGCATCTGGGGATGATTCCAGGTTAAATACGCGATTTTTCTACCATCAGGACTTAACCTGGGAGAAGAATAGAAATCATTACCCCAAATCAGGGTTCTAATCTTATCTGAAAATTCAAGAGGAATACCAACAATTGTATTATCGGGTTCTTTTCCAGAATTCTTATTTTCTTCCCTTACACATATAACTCTCTTAAATTTCATATCGATACTTAAATCCGCGTAACGAGAATTATTGTTTTCCGTCAAAGGTTTAATATCTTTCCCTGGTATCTTTATATATAAATTCTGGTCTTCGAAATTTGAAAAACAAATAATCTTATCTTTGACAGCAAAACTTCCACCGCCATATTCATGAACTCTCGTACGTGCATTATAAGAGGGAGGGATAACGTCAAAATTTCCACCTTTAGAGTTCTGGGTGACTATCACATTTCGCCCCTCTTCAGAGGGACGATTTTCGACCCAATATACTTGATTTTCATCAATCTCAATTTGACCCAGGCCAATATGTTCTGCAGCAATAGATTTCGCTTTTACCGGCGAAGCCCATGATCCAAACGGAGCAATTTTTTTATTTTTCATCCTAACCTCTATACTTACTATGATAAAAGAAAGCTACCCTATGTCAACTCAAAAGATTTTTCAAAACTTTAAGACAATATATAAAGGAACATTTAACGAATTGAAACGTCTTAAACTGTAAAAAACACCTCTTGACTTATATTGAATATAACTTATGTTACCATAAAAAATTCTGGAGGAAACTTATGATATTTTTTGCTTTAATTTCTGCTTTTTCTCTTATTTCTAAGGAAAAGCCTGTTGCTATAATTGCAAATAAAAAAGTTTTTGAAGAAGACATACCGGAGAATCTAACTCTGGAACAACATCTTCAAAATTTTATTTTTTTTGAGTTGGCAAAAGAAAAAGGATACGATGACTCAGTAAAAACAAGAATAGACCGAAATTTTCATCAACAAATAGCAAAAACAGCAATGAATTCATATATGAAAAAATTTTCCGCCCCTTCACTTCATGAACTCGCAGCCTATTACAAGCTTTCCAGGAAAACAATAAATATACAGCTTATTCAAACACAAAATCTATCTAAGGCTTTAAAAGCTTACCTTGCAGTGAAGAGCGGCAAAGATTTCGGGGAGATATCAGAGGAATATTCGTTTAATCCGGAAATAAGACATTCCAAAGGAGTTTTAGACTATCCATTTCGTCTATCTCCTAAGTTACCACCCTTTTTTCAAAAAGTATTTACCATGAATAAGGGGGAAATTTCGCTTCCACTTAAAAACGGCCCTACCTGGAATATAGTCAAGATAACCGACATCAAATACCAGAACGGAGAAAGCAGCATCGATAAAGAAAGTATGCTGAAGGAAATTACAAAACCAGAATTCAAAATGGTATTTTCAAGATACAATTCATCTATTCTTATTAATAAAGTAAAAAGATTTATTCCCTGGGTAGCAAACATAAAATTTAATTCAAAAAACCTCGCTTTTTTATTCGAAAAGCTATCAAAGTTAGAAAGAAATCCCGTTCCTATAAAAATGGCGTTCCAGGATGAAGATTTACAGACCATACTGGCGGAAAGCGCAATAGGAGAATATAAAATAAGTGATTTACTACAAGATGCATCGCAAACGGGAAATTTATCCTTATTACAAAATGAAGAATCGACCAAAGGCTTTATACAAGGACAAATTTTAAATAATGTTTTCATAACAATAAGCAAAAGAACAGGCGTACAAAGAGAAAATTCTATGGCAGAAAATCATACCCGAGCTTTGAGAGATGCTACTATAGATTTTTTCAAAAATAAGGAAATCTTATCTATAATAAAAGAAACAGAAGAAGATTTAAAGGATTTTTATAAAAATAACACGGAAAAATATGTAGTAGCACCAAAAAGAAAAGTTTCTTTAATCGAAGTAAAAAAAGAAAGTGAAGCTCGTGAAACAAGAAATAAACTTATTTCCGGAGGGAATTTCAAAAACCTTGCGAAAGAGGTATCAATTGGAAGAGCAAAGAAACAAGCCGGAGAAATAGGATATATTACGAAAGATCAACTGGGCAGTATAGGGCAGGTTGCCTTCGAGCAAAAAAAAGGAGAAATCTCAAAACCTTTTGAAACTGAAATCGGTTGGGCAATAATTAAAGTAACGGATATAAAGAAAAGCTACAAGCAGGACTATAAAGATGTTAAAGCTACTATAAGAAACGACTATAAAGTATATAAGGCACAGCAAATCGGAAAACAAATTTACGAACAAAACAAAGAAAAATATAGACTAAAAATATTGTCCTAAAACGGCGCAAAACCTTATTAAGGAGGTAATTTTAATGCTTAAAATGAAAAACTTATGTGTAATCTTACTCATCGGGATTGTATTGGTAACAGCCTGCAAAAAAGGAGAAGAAAAAGAAGGAAAAATATTAGCTAAAGTTGGGAACTCGACTTTAACCATGGAAGACTTCCTGCAGCAGATACCACCGCAAATGTTAATGCAAACAACTGCTGAAAACAGGCAAGCAATATTAGATAATTGGATTGCTAACGAAATAATTTATAAAGATGCCCTAAAAAAAGGCCTATTGAACGACCCGGAAATAAAAGAAAGACTTGAGCAAATCAAGAAACAACTGTTAACAAGAGCGTATATACAGGAAATACTGGAAACAGTCCAATTTGTCTCAGATATAGAAGCAAGGGGTTATTTTGAACAACATAAAGATGAATTCAATTCCATCAGAGAAGTATCACATATGTCTTTTAACTCAAAAACCCAGGCAGAAGAAGTTCTATCTCAACTTAAAAAGGGAGTGGGCTTTTATCAGTTAGCAAAAAAACACTCTACTGACAATGAGACCGCGCCAAACGGAGGCCGCCTTGGGTCTTTTAGAAAAGGAGACCTCACTTCTTCCTATCCCCTCTTCGAAGAAATCGTTTTCGAACTAAAAAAACCGGGAGAATTCTCTAATGTTGTCCAAACGGAATTTAACTATGACATAATTAAATTACACTCAATAAAAAAATCTCCCGTAGAATATGAAAATGTGGCGCAATCAATAATGTTGAAAATAAGAACAGATAAATTTCAAAAAAGGTCTGAAGCCCTGGTAGACTCCCTAAAAGGAGTATATTCCTATGAAATATACCCTGAGGTTTTGGAAAAGGAATTGGGAATTCCGATAAGCGTTCCCGGATTACCCACACCTACTGAATAAAAATGCTTTTATTTCTATGTTTGCTTGCGGCTTTCGACGAACTTGTGTGCGTTGTCGAGAGAGAACCCATAACCAAAGAAGAAATAACATATATTGCAATGTTTTATCCCGGAGTCGGATATGACGACCTGTTAGATAAAGTAATCAACAATAAAGTTATAGAACATATAGCAGAGGCAGAAACATTAAAAGTGAGTGAAGAAGAAATATCTCAAATGAAAAACGAAATAACAACAAATACTCCCGGAATTGCCGCCTTACTCACGAATGATTATGTTAACAAACTTTATCACGAACAAGTAAAAGTTCAGATTCTAACCAACAAACTCATTGGTATAAAATTCAGAGAAAGATTAAAAGTCTCACCAGCTGAAATCCAGAGATTTTACCAGAATCATAAAGATTCTTTTAGGATCCCCAAAATAGTCACTATCGGTAAAATTCAAATCCCTATACTTTCACCTGATGACAACTATTTGTTGGATAAAGCGAAAAAAGTGCTTACAGAGTATGAAAGAGGGGCCGATTTTTCTTCGCTTGTAAAAAAATACTCAGACGACGTAGCCACTATTCCTTACGAAGGAAAACTGGGAAAGTTTACCCCAAACGATATACCCCCTCACCTTACCGGAGTATTAGAACTCAAAGAAGGAGGAGCAGAAATATTCGAGTCCCCTACCGGTTATCATATAATAAAATTAGATAAAAGAGAAGGAATAAACCTAAATCTATCACAAATATTGCTGGAATATACATTTAACGAAGAAGAAATTAAGTCAGCAGAGAAAAAAGCTCTCCAAATAAGAAAACAATGGAGTAGCGGAACAGATACTACTTTTTTTGATAAAATAGAATTAATAGGACCTGTACCAATCCAGGCACTCTCCCCGGGACTCGCGACTATGATTGACACAATGAAAGTAGGACAAATAAGCGAACCGCTCTTAGAAGGAAATAATTTTCACCTCTTAAAAATAAATTCTAAAGACAAAAACAGAATACCAGAGTTTTCCGAAATAAAAGACAGATTGAGCGGAACATTGATGCAACAGAAAATGATACAGTTGATAGATGAATGGTTGGAAAAGGAAAAAGAACATATTTTTATCAAAAAAATCTGAACCGAACTTTCAGATCAGGAAAAAAGTCTTATATAATTATAAATGATTGCAATTACACTCGGAGACCCTGGAGGAATCGGAATAGAGATTACTCTTAAAGCTCTCTCTGATTTTCCTCCTAAAGTTATTCTTTTTGGAAATAAAGAAGCAATCACTTACTACTCGAAAAGTTTAAACCTCAAATTTCCTGAAAAAGCTAAAATAGTTAACATCGAAGGGAATTTCGATGTAGGAAAAAAAAGCAAAGTAAACGGCAAGATCGCTTATAAGTCTCTGATAAAAGCAATAGAAGCCGCAAAGCAAGGTTTGTGCAAAGCAATAGTAACAGCTCCAATAAACAAAAAAGCTCTTCATCTTGCCGGTTATAAATATCCGGGACACACTGAAATCCTTGCGAAGGAATTTTCTACCGAAAAATTTGTAATGATGATGGCAGCGCCGGGAATCAAAGTAACCTTTGTTACCTCTCATATACCTTTCTCTTTAATTCCACGAACGATTTCCAAAAAACTAATAAAAGAAAAAGCTCTTATCACGGACAAATATCTGCGTCGTTATTGGAATTTAGAACAACCCTCACTGGGAATCCTAGCTCTTAATCCTCATGCCGGAGACTCAGGACTCTTCGGAGACGAAGAAGAAAAAATAATAAAACCCGCCATACAAGAATTAAAGGAAAAAGGACTCGATATAGATGGACCTTTCCCTGCGGATACATATTGGAGTTCACAAAAGAAAGATTGCGCAATTGCTCTTTATCATGATCAGGGAATGATTCCTTTTAAAATAAAAAGTTTTGGGAAAGGAGTAAATATTACTCTCGGTTTACCTATCCCCCGAACTTCTCCCGACCACGGCACCGCTTTTGACATAGCCGGGAAAGGTATCGCGAACCCCGGAAGCATGAAAGCAGCTATTAAATCCGCATTCAAAATATCAAATGTTTAATTTCCTTTTATTATTATCCTATTTAAACCTTTCAAATCTTCCGGTTAATCTTTATTACCAGGAGGAATTAACGAAAACTTCAGCTCTATCCGACAACTTTATCATTACCACTTATTATTACAACGGGCACTTATTGTACGCGGAACCAGAACAAACCATCGAAAATTTGAGCGATGAGGCATTCAAAGATAATTTCAGAATACTCTTAACCGAAAAAATCAGAAAAAGTTCAAAGGAAGCTTCTAAAGCCAGAGCAGGTGAAGGAATATTTCAGGATATCGATCTGGACTTAAATATGCCCAGAGGATTAACTAATATAATAGGAGAAGGAGGGCATCTGTCTATCAATGGAAAACAGGATATCGATCTGGAAGTAGAAAGAACCAAATATACTTCCTCTTACCATCAGTCATCTTCCGCATTTCCTCAAATAATACTGGGACAGAGCCTCGATGCAAATATAAAAGGAACAATAGGGACTAAAATACACGTTCAAATCGATCACAATTCGGAAAGACCCGAACAGGATAACGATTTGAAAATCTGGTACGGCGGAGGGTCCGGCATGGATTCGGATATCGAAGATGATATAATACAGGAATTGCACATTGGAGATATACAGGGACTCGGAGGAGAAAAAACTTTCGGAATCTCTACGCGAGGAAAAGTAGGTTCCACTTCCTTTGATTTGAGCGCGGGAAAATTAGAAACTTATGAGGGAGAAGGTTCCGGATCAATTGAGTTAACTACTTCAACAATAACCTTTTTTGATAAAGAATATTTAAAAAACCGATATTTTTATACAGGTCTACCACACCCATCCTCGGATTCCTTAATAGCATACGGTCTTTTCCAGAGTTATAATAATACTCAGGATGGAACTATAAAACAACATAAGCTATTTAGTTTCAAAGAAAATTCTTTTATTAACACATTCCCTTTTAATGAATTAATAGAGGAAGAAGACTACGAATTCAGAGAATTTATATATGCAGATAAAAAAATACCTTATTTCTATATAAAAAACAATTATCTTTTACAGGACAAATATTTGGGTATATATTTGATTTATGCTGATTCCACGGGCAACATAGACACACTCGGCAATCTAAGGGGCGACACTTTAGAACTTTATGCTTTGAAATTGAATAATCCCATTCCAAGCGATACATCCTGGTATTTACAAATGAGAAATGTATACTCAATTGGCACAACAACACCATCAGATATAATGATTGAAATAGATAAAATTGTCGTAGGCGAAAACAATCAATCCACTGGCAGCGGGGATAGTCTATATGTAAATATTCTGGGAGTCTCCGATAATAACCAGGGACGTCCAGACCCTAATTTAATCATTTGGGAACACGGAGATATTGTGTTCCTGGATCAATTCCCTTTTTTAAATCCCAGGCTTGGCGCGGATACGGTTGCTGAAATCTACAGAGAAGTACCTCCTACAACAGGCGAATTCGGGGAAAAATACGAGATTATTGTCTCAACATCATCCTCCTCCTCTTCGCAAAGTTTTTATCTGGAAGGAAGAAGAGGTTTTATCATCGAGGGTTCCGAACAAATTACAGCAGAGGGGAAAATTCTTACAAAGAGTGAGCACTATGATATCAATTATCAAACCGGAGAAGTTACAATAAAAGAAGAAGCAGCTCTTCCCCCCGACGCAAAAATAACCTATACGTTTAAAAGTCAGCCTTTTTTTTCTTTCGACTCACAATATAAAGCAAAGGCTAACGTTCAATCACAACCATTTAAAGACAGCAGGCTTAACTTCAACATAAATTTTCTTTCTCGCTCGGACAAAGGAGTTTTTCATTCCTCCGTCGGAAAAGAGCCGTCCAATATCACAACGGGAAATATCGATTTTTCGTTAAACAAAGAGCCTGAATTCTTAAGTCAGTTCTTCAGTCACTTACCCCTTGTCGATAAAGACAGCAAATCGCGTATCAATATTGACGGCAACTATGGTTTCTCCATGCCAAATCCCGCGACAAGCGGAAAAAGTTACCTGGATGATATGGAATCTATTGATCTTTCCCATAATCTGGAACTTGTTGAAAGAAAGTGGTATAACAGCAGTCAACCAGATAATTCTGTAAACATTGGCAACCTGGGCAAATTAGACTGGTTTACGGATGATAGCTACTCGAAGAGTAGAATATTTTCCGAATACGAAAGTGCCAATGCCGATGAAAGACGAACAAGCGTGCTTGTACTCAATTTTCAGCCAAACACTTCGATACCGGACCCAAGAGAAAGCTGGGGCGGCATTATGAAAACTTTTTCTTCGGAGCAGGATTTTTCTCAGAAAAACTTTCTCGAAATATGGGTTCTCGGAGAAGAAGGAGAACTCATATTCGATATGGGAGACAAGATGAATGAAGATATTCCTAGATTAGGAAGGGATCAGACCGGAAATTATTTTACAATTATATATCCAAACGGCATACTCGACAAAGAGGATAAAAATTCTGACGGGCTCCGGCAAAATGGCGAAGATACAGGTTTGGACGGAATTATATGGGATGACGATATTTGGGAATACGATCCGGATTCATTAGACGATGGAATCGACGATTACTACGCCGGAAGAGGACTCTACACCGACTCATTAAGATACCACAATAAAGAAGGGAATGGAAAGCTTGATTCGGAAGATTTAAACAAAGACTTCGCGCTCGAAAGAAATAACAGCTTTTTCAGGTACAGAATAGATCTTTCTTCGACTGAATACCTGGAAAAGGAAGGGTTAAACGGCTGGAAAGTTTTTAAAATACCACTTTCGGATTCATTAGCTTATGAAGAAACCGGAAATCCTTCTCTGAGGAATATTGAATATACAAGAATATGGTTGCGGGGATTAGATGAAGAAACAAAAATAACAATAGCAAAAATTGGAATAGTTGGAAATAAATGGCAAAACAAAGGGGTACGCTTTGCTTCGAATGACTCTTTGAATCTAACCGGAGGATCCTTTACAATAGGACAAAAAAACACCCTGGAAGACGATGATTACATTGCTCCTGTCGAACGGGAAAGAAATGTTTTGAGCAATACTTACTTAAAAGAGCAATCCCTCTCATTGGAGATAGATTCTTTGAAAGCCGGCAACTATTGTGTAATCGAAAATTATCTCGAATTACCTATTCCGAGTAGCACTAGCGGTTATGATTTTCGTCTATATAAAACTTTAAATTTTTACGCGAAATACGTAGGATCCGAAACGGATTCAGTAAGAATATTTCTAAGATTCCTAAAAGATTCCACAAATTATTATCAATTCAGTACCACTATTACCGAAGAATCCGGATGGGATACTCTTGAAGTTGTACTTGATAATTTCACGGATTTAAAAGTCGATAACGATACAACCCGGGGGGACTATTCACTAAAAGGGAATCCTTCTTTGAAAAATGTTGTATTTGTTCAACTTGGAGTTATTAACTCATCTTCCGAAACCATAGTAGGAGAAATTTTATTTGATGATATCATTTTCAAAAACGCTGACAACAGAAGAGGGAATGATCTAAGTCTTAACCTATCTACAAATATTGGTGATCTTATAACAGGAATTTCATATAAAATTAACAAAAAAAACTCCAATTACAAAAGTTCTTTAGACGCTTTAAGAAACCTGGGCGATAAAGAAGTTTCTTCACAAACTTTCAGAATAACCGCCAATGCCGGCAAATTCCTTAATAAAATAATCGACTGCCCGATTACTTTCAGTACTACACAGAGCAAGAAAACCCCTGTGTATAGAATAAACTCAGATGTACCCCTTCCTGCAGAGGAAGCGGATTCTCTAACCGATAAGGGATATTCAAAAAATCTCACTATAAACATCTCAAGAAACTCCACCTCTGATCCCTGGCTTTTAAAAAATACATTAGGAAATTTACAACTCAGCGGTTCATACAGATTAGGGGATAATTTTAACCCGCTTAAAAGCACAGATACTACTAAAAGCTCCACAGCTTCCGCAAATTATAATTTGCAGTTACCCTCTCTCTCATCGCCTATTTTTGGAGGACAATCTTCTTCTTTGCTTCCTACAAATATTCGCCTAAGAACAACTTACGAATATAGTCAAACAAACAAATATAACTACAAGGATTCTACATATGACAAAGGTATTTCTCCTGTAAAAAAGGATATTACAAACATCGGAAACATCAGTTATAAACCAATAAGATGGATGGACCTGGACTACTCAATCACAACTAAAAACGATCTACGAGAACGAGAATCCCTTTCCGATAACAAATCTCTTGGTAATCTTGGGCAGGATGCCTCTTTAAATGAAGAATTTAGCGCTAGCCATTCATCTGATTTGCTGAGAATAAATAATCTAAATATAACTTACAAAAGTTCTTTTAACCAGGATCACAGTATAGATTACTCCAAATCTCTTGGAGATTCTCTCGATGTAAGAAAATGCAGCCAAAGCAGAACTATTAATATAAGCGATAATTTGAAGATAAACTCACTCTTCGAGAAAATACCTCTTATTTCGAAGGTCGCAAAGATCATATCTCCGGTTAAACTCTCCGCGAATTTCAATAAAACCGGAACATTCGCTTATCTAAATTCCAAACCGGATTATAGATTTAGGTACGGATTAGAAACCATACCTGACTCAAATCTTTTTGAAAGTATAAAAAATACCGATGGAGGATATTTAAATAAAATTTATTCTGCGTCTTCGGGCTTATCTACCTCTAAAATAAATGTAAAAATACAAGCAAGACTCACAGAGAAATCCCCCGATCAATTACTATTACAAAGTACTTCTATCGCGAAAAAAGATGTAACTCTAACTTTTCCTGATATCGATATCAATGTACCAAATATTGAAAAATATGTACCATTCCTTTCAAGCTTCGTACGACGCACAAATCTATCTATATCAATAAAAAAGGATTCTGCCTATACAAAAGGCCTTAATAAAGAATACTCTGAAGGCTCATCTTCGCTCGTCATTTCTCCTGGTTTAGATTTAAACATGAAAAATGGGCTCAGGTTTAATATAACACCTCAATATAGTACGGGAAAAAATTATCCTTCCAATATGCCTGAAATAAATTATCAAACTAAAAGCTTATCAGTTCAATGTTCATATACTTTAAAACCTTCCCTATCTGGACTATCAATACCTTTATTTGGAAATATCAAATGGGACAAACCTATAAACCTTAACGCCTCTTTTAAATACAGAGATAATGTGAGTTACGGAATCGGTTCCCAGGGAGATAAGAACTATCGAGAAGACACCAGATCAATCGATGTTAGTCTCGGCGGCAATTACACTTTCTCCGAAATGATATCCGGAGGCCTATCACTCAACTACAGAAATGATGTTAACCGACGGTTAGAAAATATGACTTCTACCAGCTTCGGCGGCAAATTTAATATCTCTATACGGTTCTAATATCTAAAGGTTTTTCTCTACCGCGGCTTCAACAATATGGGGAGTAATGAATATTAAAACCTCCCTTTTTCTTTCTTCCGTCGTGGTATGCCCAAACAACAAACCAATTAAAGGAATACTTTTTAAGATAGGAAGACCCGTTCTTTTTTCAGTAATGGTTTTATTGAAAAAACCACCTATTACAAGAGTCTGTCCGTTTTTTACAAGGGCCTCGGTCTCCGATCGGGTTTCGGTAACCTGCGTATTATCAGTTCCCGGAACAACATCGCTCATTTCAATACCGATTTGCATTGTAATATCGCCAGCCGCGTTTATGTGCGGAGTAACTTTTAACTCGATACCTGCCCTGTACCATCTCTGCACTGGTTGACCATTAATATCCAGCGTGGTTACAGCAAATCTTTTCCCACCGAATATGGTAGCTTCCTTATTATTCACGGTAGTAACTCTGGGATTCGAATTAATTTCTAACTTCTGATCCTGTTCCATAGCAACTAACTTTGCGGCAAGTTCTCCCCAGTCTTGAACTGTAGAAATATTAATAAATGTTCCGTAAGCGGGATCCGGGGGATTTCTCCCTTCTATACTTCCCGTTACATTAAAACGTGAATTAGACAATTCTGTAGCAGACCAGGAAATACCCAACTCCCTCGCAGCCATCCTATCGATATCTATTATTTTAGAAGTTATAGCAACCTGTAAAGTCTTTTTATCAAGAGCTTCGACTAAACTTTCAACGGATTCTAACCTCGAACCAATATCATTTACAATGATAGCGTTCGTTCTGTCATCCTTTTCTATATTTCCACGTTTAGAAAGAAGAGCTTTTACCGCTCCCTGTATTTCCGCCGGGGTACTGAATTCAAGAACAAAAATTTCTCTCTTCATAGGTTTAGATAGTTCGATATCATCTCTTTCCTTCGCGAAAGTCTGAGGGTCTCCAACCCTAATCACGTTACTCTCAATTATATAAGTATATCCTTTTGTTTTAAGAACTAAATCCAAAGCTTCTTCCCATTCAACATTATCCAATTCTACCGTTATTGTACCCTTAACTTCATCTCCGATTATTATATTGTAACCACTAACCTGAGCTATAGATCTAAGCGTAGTTGCCAGATCAGCATTTTCCAACCTCATCGAAACTCTCTCCTGTGACCCTTTATAAGAACGCCCACCCTTATCTTGTGCTTTTTTCTTACCACTTTTTCCAACACTCCAGGGCGTAAAAGGAACAGCATTGTCACTTGCAAGTGTTAGAGTAACGGTGTTAACATCAGGATTAGAAATTTCATATTCAAAATTACCCGAACGCTCTATGACCACTCTTGTCAAAGAAGCAGAGGAAATATACGATAAAGCTATACTTTCTACTCCACCCCTTTTGATCTGCCATAAATTTCCTTCAAGCCCACTCTTAGTCTGAAGAAGATCTATAACAATCTTATTATCCATAGTAAAATCAGAACTACTGGCATAATCGCTAAGCGTAAAAACGATTTCCGTAGAACCAGCGACATCTTTCACTTCAACATTTATTAATTCCGGTTCTCCCTCAGGGTTTCCTAAAAGAAAAAGAGGAAGCAACAAAAACAATAAAAAATCTCTTTTAAACATATATCACCTCTCTTGTTTTTTTAAAGATAAAGTAACTTTCGTCTGTTCACCGAACTTCGTAAGAACAAAGGTAACTGAGGTTTCCGTAATCCTTTGAACCTTGCCTCCGACTACCGGATCTCCCTGTTTCAATACAAATCCACGGTTTCCTTCTTTTACAATCGCGAGGTATTTATCCTTCACCCAGATTATACCGGACAACTCAGCAATATCTACATTTACTTTCGATTCTTCGGATTGAGCACCAGTTAATAAAGGAGAAAATGGATCCCTTTTCCCTCTGTCCGTGTAAAACGCCCTTACCCAGTTAAGCGCTTCTCCGACATCCCGCAAAGAATCAAACATAACGCTATCCATTTCAGCCTCGATATCTTCCTCTTTATCTTCGGCGGACGTCACAAGATTAAGCATTTCAGCTTTACCGGCAAAAACATCCTCTTTTTTCGGAGAGAAAACCTTAACAGTTTTAGCCAAAATTTCATTAAAAAAGTTTCCTCCTTCTCCCTCACATCCCGATAAGAATAAGAAAGCCAAGAACACCAAAATAACTTTAAAGTATATTTTACCCCTCAACTTTCCCTCCTTTTGTTACATAGGTTAATAAATCAAAAGACGCAATAACAATATACTCATCTTCCGCTTCTTCGTTTTTTTGACTCTTACCCGGGACCAATTTTAAATTTTTCACATTTACTATTCTTTCCATATTATTCAAATCAGCCATAAAACTGCCAACATTATGATAACCCCCATGGATTTCCATTTTAATCCTGATTTCATCATATTTTTCCTTTGAAGCTCTACCCAGGGGCTTTAGATGTTTTATTTTGACCTCGTTTTTTGAACTTCTTTTTGTTAAAGTAGTAAGTAACGTAGAAATGCTCGCCTCTGTAGGCAGCATTTTTTTAGCTTGATCCCATTTTGCCGAAACCAACTTGAGTTTTCTAGCGGCTTCTTTTTTTCTTTTTACTACCGCCCTCGTCTTGGTTAATTTGGCTTCCAGTTCCTTATATTCTTTTTCTCTGGCGGTTATTTTTACCTTGTTTTCCTTTATCACGGTAAACCACATACCGCAGAATATTAAGATAGCAAGGACAAATACAATTATGGAACCCTTCATTCCTTTCAATTTTCACCTCCATGAGTAATATTCCCGGATAACTGAAAACCAATAACAGAATGTTCTTTTTCCTCGGTTTCTCTGATCTCCTCTAATTTAACACTATTAAAATAAGAAGAAGCATTTAATTTATCCATAAAATTTGAAATCATGTAATTTGAGAAGGTTTTTCCGTTTAACTCAAAATGCAGATTTGCTTCATCAAATTTAATAAGCCACATATATTCCGGCTTCAATTTGTTAAGTTCATCCATAACGTGAAAATGCAAAGATCGCCCTTTGTTTAGATTTTGGACAAGCGTTACCCACTCTTTAAGCTCTCTCTGACGATTTTCAAGATCTTCGACCATTTTTCTTTCCTTCTCTAATGCCGAAAGCTCCTGCTTCGCCGTTTCTATATTATTACTAAGAGTTTGAAGCCTCTTTTGCTGCGCCAAGTAGATAATAATACATACTGCTATTACCCCGCCTAAAACCAAAACCGAAACTATCATATCGAGCTTAGGAATTCTAAAAGCAGGTTTTTTAAATTTCTTTTCTCTTACCTTCTTTCGTTGTTCCTCAGGCACCAAATTGATTTTTATCATATTATATCCCCCTAAGAGCTAACCCTAAAGCAAGGGCAAGAACCGGAGCATCTTTTTCTATTTGCACTTTAATAAAAGGAGATTCGCTATCGTACTCAAATTTTATAAACGGATTTATAACTTCTGTATGACCTCCGAATCGCTCTTCCAAAAATTGAGGCAACCCTGAAATAAGACTTCCTCCACCACTTATCACAATTTCGTTAAAATTCTCAAAACCCTCCGGAAGATACGGCAAAATTCTTTCTATAGCTACTCCGAGATCGTCCTGAAAACTCTCCATAGCATTCTGATACGCATATTGATCCACATCTTCTTTTTTGCCGGATTTTATTATGTCCATTGCCCGCTCTCCGTCTATTCCGGCTTCCCGCTGTAAAGCCTGTATTAAATTATTAACTGAAGTTGATACTGAACGCGTAAAATGATTTACTGACCCGGAAATAAAACTCATAGTAGTGGATTGAGCTCCGATATCAAAAAGCCCTACCAACTTGTTCGGCTTTACCGTATAATTGAACTCAAATATATTCTGGAGTGAAAAAGCTGCTATGTCTAACATTATTGGCTCAAGACCAAGCTCTCTAAAAAGATTCATCCTCGCATCTACCGTATCTCTCTTTGCCCCCACAAGGAGAACTTCCATCGAATCCTCACCGGCATCAGGATTGACAATTTCAAAATCCAAAGAGATATCTTCAATGTCGTATGGAATATACTGC
>CAYWUC010000208.1:0-2115 GCA_964461395.1 uncultured bacterium | reverse complement strand
TCTTATAAGCTCTAAAATCTTGAGCTAATTGAGTTAATACCCTTTTCATTTTTTTATCGTTTCTCCTTCGGAAAGACCGGAGACAACTTCTATGTTTAATCCGTTAGATAGTCCGATTTCTATTTCTTTCTTTTCTCCGTTTGCAAGGTAAACATATGTTTTTTCCTCTTCAAATTTTACCGCGCCCTCAGGAATTACGAGTACATCGTTCCGTTCATCTATAATAATATCGGCGGTTGCCGAATAGCCTACACGGAGAGGTTTTTCGCCTTTTTCTGTAACTATTATCTCGATATCAAAAACTGTGGCACCTTCCCTATTCCGTGCTTTTGGGGCTATAATGTCTATTATTCCGTAAACCTCTTCATCCGGTATTGCTCCTACTGTTATTTTCGCCTTCATTCCTTCTTCCAATCTTCCGACATCGATTTCATCGACTATCCCTTTAAACAATAGATCTTGAAGCCGTGCGATTTGCATGAGTTCCGTTCCAGGTTGATAAGAAGTAAGCGGTACGATGGGATCGCCCATGCTGACTTCCCTCGAAAGAATAGTACCTGAAACAGGTGACCGGATTATAGCATCGAGCGTTGTTCCTCCGACCTTGGCGCTTCCTTTTTCCATTAAATCCAATCTCTGCTTTGCCAGGTTGTAATTGGATTGCGCTTCCTGTAAATCCTGCTGCATGTTTTCGTAATCCTTATCGGATATCAGTTCTTTATCGAAGAGAGTTTGTTTTCTTTCGATATCTTTTTTCGCGTTTTCTAATCGGCTTTTTGCTACCGTGGCATCTTTTCTGACAGAAGCGAGTTCAAAAGGAGTTGGTGTAGGACTTATTTCAAAAATAGGGTCACCCTTTTTAACTACATCTCCGATTTCAACAAAAACCTTTTTGACAACTCCCGAAAAAGTCGATTTCACACTAGTTTCATACTTCACTTCGATTGTACCGAGAGCTACTGCTACATCTCTGATATCACCTTTTGATACTTTTATAGCAGAGTTTTGTTCCCCGTTGCCTTTACCACGAGTAAAGGCAAACAAAAGAAGCGCAATCAATAAGATGGGTAAAGATATAAATAGGAATTTTTTCTTACGAGACATTATTCAACCTCCTTAAATGTAAAATAAAATTCAATTTAACCATTTTTATCTCTTTTTCTGTTTGACGGTATCCCTACTCGAAATGTTTCAACCCACGTGTTTTTTGTTTATACAAACTTTTGTCTAAAAAATTCAAAATAAATCATACCCCCCTTACTTTTAAACCGAAAGGTGTTTTGTATTATTACATTAATACAAAAGTAGTATAATGAAATTTACGTTTTTTGTCAAGGGTAGAGATTCTTCGAATCAGTGAATCGGTAAACGAGTGGATGGGTGAATGAGTATATCGGAGAATCGGTGATTTAGTAAAAAGTTACAATGAGAACATGTTTTACATGTGAATTAAGTTAAAAGTTTTTTCTTCTGCCAATATGCTCATTTATCTATCGACTCATTAACTTTGCTATTTCTCTGTGTTCTCTGTGTCTCAGTGTGGGATAGTTTTTGTGGGGTGAGGTGGGGAATAAAATACCTTGACAAATCATTTTATTTCAGGATAATTATAATAGCAGAAAGAAATAATCTGAAATAAAGTGTAGGGGGATCGATTATGGAATTAATTAAGACCAAAGATTTGAGTAAGGTATATATTTCCGGAGAGACCCAGATAAAAGCTCTGAGTGAAGTTTCTCTGGTTATAGAGAACGGTGAATTTTCTGTTATTACAGGACCGTCCGGAAGCGGAAAGACTACTCTTTTCAATCTAATTGGAGCGCTGGATAGTCCGACGTCCGGAACGATAACCTTCGATGGTGACGATCTCAGTAAATTAAACAGAAAAGAAAGAACCCTTTTTAGAAGAGAAAAAATCGGGTTTGTTTTTCAGACTTTTAATTTAATACCCGTTCTGACGGCTTCCGAGAATGTTGCTTTTCCTCTCAATTTATTGGGTATTTCGGAAAAGGAAATAAAAGAGAGAGTATATAATCTTTTAGAAAAGGTAGGGCTTAAGGGAATGGAGGAGCGCAAGCCAGCGGCTCTTTCCGGAGGACAGCAGCAGAGAGTGGC
>CAYWUC010000207.1:0-2426 GCA_964461395.1 uncultured bacterium | reverse complement strand
ACTGAATATCCCATGTTGTTTGACCGCGAGTGTAATCCGAAGCCGGCCTTTGATGCCGTTGTAAAAATAGGCCAAAATTAGAGAGTAAATTTAAAATGTTTAACAGATTGTTGGACTTGACATCAGGAAGTTATTTTATATTATTTTACAAAATTTATACACAAGGAGATTGAAATGACAAATGAAAAAGATCTTGAAATCGTAGCTGCGGGGCATACCTGCCTTGATTTAATACCGGCTTTTACAATCGAGGGGACAGTTGATAAGATGACTGATGTCCTTGTACCCGGTAAAATGATAAATATGGGTGAATGTGTCGTTGTGGGTGGAGGACCTGTTACTAATGCAGGAGTATCTATAAAACGTCTCGGAGTTAAAACAGAACTTATTGGAAAGATTGGTGATGATGATTTCGGCAAACAGATTCTTAGTTGGTATGAAGAAAAAGAAAGCCATTTTGAAGGGATTAGAGTGGCTAAAGGCGAATCAACATCATACACCATAGCTATTTGTATTCCCGGAATAGACCGTTTTTACTTACATCATTGCGGAGCAAATAATACATTCGGTTATGATGACATGGATTTTGATATTGTTCGACGCTCAAAGCTTATGCTTTTCGGCTATCCGCCATGGATGAGTAAGCTTTATGCAAATAAAGGCGCAGAATTGACAAAAATACTTGAAAAAACCAGGGAATTAAATACAACGATAGCTCTCGATCTTTCTCTTCCTGACGTAGATGGCTATGGTGATAGTATCGACTGGTTTGCTATTGTTGAAAATTGGATTCCTCTATCGGATATTATGGTGCCGAGTGCGGAAGAAATTTTCTATTTCCTATATAAGGATAAGTTTCTTGAGAAAAGAGCGAATCTAAAGGATAAGGAGACTGTACTTGATAATATGAGTGTCGAAGAAATTTCCAGGATAGGTAAAGATTTAATTGAAATGGGTACGGGAGTTGCGCTGGTTAAATGCGGAAACAGAGGGTTATATGTAAGAACTGGCGGTGCTGATCGGCTCGAGAAATTTGGGGCTGCGGGATGCTCCGATCCTGATAACTGGGCTAACCGTGAACTCTGGTTCCCGGTATATGAAGAAGAAAAATTCGTAGGAGCTCTTGGTTCCGGTGATTCGGCAATTGCCGGATTCCTTTCTGCTTTTGTGTGGAATCACTCTGTTGAATCTTGTCTGCGTTACGCAAATGCGGCCGGAAGTATGAATGTTACCGTTCCGGACGGACTTACATGGAATAAAGGATTTGATGATTTAACAAGACGTATCGAGGCTGGCTGGAAAACAAAAGAAATGCAAATCGATGAAAATGGTTGGAAATTAGAAAATAGTTTCTGGGTTGGGCCGGATAATAGTGGAAAATGGGAATCATAAAATAAAGAGGAGATAAAAATGTCAAAAGAAAGAGATAAATTTATAAGTAAGCAGCTTTCAAAAATGACTTTAGAAGAAAAAGTAGGGCAGGTTTTAACATTTACCTGGCGAGGTACGATGTTTACTCCAAGTGGAATCGAACAAGTTACAAGGTTGCACTGCGGCGGACTTTGTCTGGAACCTTACGCGATAGAAACATGCAAGAATCTTTACTGGGGTAATTCACAGGTAGATAAAACTTTCAAAAAACCGAAAGATTATTTCAATATAGCCAGCACTTATTTCGCGGGTTCGGATTTTGGTATCAGCATAACACCGGAAGAATACGCTAAAAGACTCAAAAGATGGCAGGAAATAGCTATGAAACGCCCTTCCGGAGTTCCACTGCACATTACCATCGATTTTGAGGGTGACTTTAAAAACGATTATATGGCTGGCGGGATCAGGCAGTTCCCGGGTCCGATGGGTATGGCAGCCATTGGTGATAAAAAAATAACTTATAAAATCGGTGAGACTATCGGAAAAATGTTATCTGCTATGGGTGTTACCCAGATGTATTCACCGGTCTGTGACGTGAACACAAATCCTAAGAACCCTGAAATAGGAGTAAGATCATTTAGTGATGATCCCGAAGTCTGCGCGGAACATGCGGTCGCTTTGATCAAGGGTTTACAGGATAATGGAATAGCAACGACTGCTAAACATTTCCCGGGAAGGGGCAGCTCAGGTACCGATGCTCATGATGTTCTGGAAGTATTAAACTTAAGCAAGCAGAGAATGTGGGAAGTCGATCTGGTTCCTTTTAAAGCCGCTATCGACGCGGGTACGAAAGCTATTATGACAGGTCATTCTGTTTATCCTGCTTACGATAAGAAATATCCCACGACTTTATCTGAAAATATACTTACCGGGTTATTAAGAGAAGAATTAGGATTTAAAGGCGTTATTGTTTCTGACGCGATAGGTATGGCTGCTATTCTTAAGAAATGGCCTTTGCCTCTTGCCTGTGTAATGGCATTAAATGCGGGATGCGA
>CAYWUC010000206.1:0-3211 GCA_964461395.1 uncultured bacterium | reverse complement strand
AAAAGGCGCGCGTCTTACAACTTTTATCGCTATACCGGGAAGATATCTTGTTCTTATGCCTTTTAAGGAAGCATACGGTATATCTAGAAAAATTAGAAACGAAAAAGACAGACGAAATTTAAAAAAGATAGCAAAAGAATTACACCCCGATGGGATGGGTATTATTATTAGAACTGCAGCCTCCGGAGAAGACATACGGGTTATAAAATCAGATCTTCAGGAAGTGAAAAAGACATGGGAAGCAATCCGAAATAGAAGCAGAGAGGTAGAAGCTCCTTCAATTCTATGGAGAGATGAAGAATTACCGATAAGAATGGCAAGAGATCTTCTCGATAATTCAGTTTCCGAGTTTATTATAGACTCAGAAGAAGCTTACAAAAAAATAAGGGATTATTTGAATAGGAAGAAGACTTCTCTTGTAAAGAAAGTGAAATTATATAAAAACCATACTCCTCTTTTCAATCATTATAGGATCGAACAGGAAATGCGTTCGATTTTCAGGAGAAAAATTTATCTTAAAAGCGGCGGTCATATTGTTATAGATGAAACGGAGGCGCTTACAGTTTTCGATATAAATACAGGTTCTTACAGAGGCAAAAAAACAACCGAGGATATGATATTCGCGACAAATTGCGAAGGCGCTGTAGAAATCGCGAGACAATTAAAATTAAGGGATATTGGCGGTATTATTATAATAGATTTTATAGACATGAAAAGAAAAGGTAATCAGGAAAAACTTTTGGATTTATTTAAGAAACAGTTAAAAAGGAGTAAAGCGAGATACAAGATTGTTCCGAAACTTTCTCCGAATGGACTTCTTGAAATGACCAGAGAGAGGGCGCGCAAGAATATAGCTAAGAGATTTGTTGAAGCATGTCCTTATTGCAGGGGAAAGGGGTATGCTATAAGTGCGCCTTATCTCTTGTCGAGGTTTACTACGTGGCTTGAAAAGAAAGGGAAATCTTTAAGAAACGCGAAAGTACGTATTATTGCTAATCCTCGAGTTGCTATTTATTTCGAGACGGAGGGTAAAAATACACTGGAGTATTCCTGCGGAAAAAATAAAATGCATTTAGAAATTATTCATGAAGAAAATAAACCCATAGAATTGGTTGAAGTGATTACATATAATAAAAATGAGATTATAAAAGAAGAGATATGAGAAAAGTTATTTTTATTTTTCTGTTTCTTTCAGGATGTGTTTATTTTAATACGTTCTATAACGCGCAAAAATATTTCGAGGAAAAGGATTATAAGCAAAGTATAGAAAAATGCAAAAAAATACTGGATAGGTATCCAGACTCTAAATATGTAGATGACGCTCTTTTTATTATGGGAAAAAGTAATTACCACTTAAAAAGATATGATGAGGCTAGAATCAATCTTAAAAGACTTATCGATGCTTTCCCATCTTCTCCTTTCGTACCTGGAAGTTATCTTTTTTTGGGGAAGATTGCTTTTGAGAAGAAAAATATTGTAGAAGCAGCTTTATTCCTTGAAAGAGCGGCTAAGACGGAAAATTCGGAAATTAGAATGGAAATATTGAAAACGCAGTTGGAATTATATCTGATAACGGATAATCCTGAGAAAACGATCGAAGAAGGAGAAAAATTTATCGAAAAATATAGTAGTAATTCAGAAGAAGCTTATTATATGATTGGCAACGCGAACAAATCTATTGGTAATGAAACAAGAGCTTTGGAAATGTATAAAAGAGCCATAAAAGAATCTGACGAAATCCCATCATCACAACTTATATACAACACGGCAGAAATATATTTGGAGATGGACAGTTTATATGAAGCTCTGTCCGTGATCGAAAAAGGGCAATCGAACGATTCACTTTCTATATTGAAAGGAAGAATATTGATGAAACAACAAAATTTCGAGGAAGCTGCAGAGGCTTTTGAAGCTATTAGTAATCAAAATGATAGTCTTGGGGCTGTAGCGAAATATTCTCTTGGAGAAATAAAAGAATATCAGAAGGATACTTCTGCCGCATTTGAGTTTTATGAGAAGGCTTCATCGGCCGGCGATTTCGGAGAAATAAGTTTAAAAGCAGACGCTAAAAAGGAAATATTAAAGAGTTTTTCCTTGTTGAAAAAACTTTCGGAAGAGTCCGAAAAAGATAAAAAAGACGAAGCTTTGTTTAGATCTAATTTTCAAAGAAAGGATTCCGCATTTATATTCTTTAGAATAGGGGAACTTTATTATTGGGAGTTAGGAAAATTTTCTGAAGGAATTAAGTGGTACGAGAAAGTTTATGGGGATTTTCCGGAAAGCGTGTATGCTCCTAAGGCAATTTTTACTCTTTTGAATATATGTGAGAGGGAAGATACCCTTTCTTCTTTAAACAAAGCGGAGCTTTTTTCGGTTTTAAGTGAGAAATATAGCAAATCAGAATATGCTGAGAAGGCAAAAAAGTTTTATGAGTCCAAAATTCAAGATACTACCGGTACTGAGGAATAGAAAGCTCGGGGCTTACCACGAGATTACTCTAAAAGACAGGCAAATGAGTAAACTTGCCGGGTGTGGGAATTTCCTTATGATAGGGTTAAAGACGCTCGACCCTTATCTTCCCCGTCCTTTTTCTTTTTTAGAATTGGATAAGGAAACCTTTTCAATATTGGTAAAAATAAAGGGAAGAGGTACGGAACTTTTGTCGAAAGTTAGAGAAGGGGATGAACTTAAGGTTCTCGGTCCATTGGGAAGGGCTTTTTGTCCTCCGGAAGAAGGGGTTCTTATTGCCGGAGGTATAGGCATAGCACCCGTCTATTACCAGTCAAAATATATGAAAAGAGGAATTTTGTTTTATGGTTGTAAAAGAAAAAAAGACTTAGTGCTTATTCGGGAGTTTGAAAAAAAAGGTTTTGCCCTGCGACTTATTACTGAGGATGAAGGTGGATTCGTAACGGAGCTTGTAAAAAAATATACGGATGAATTAAATGATAAGCAAATATTTATTTGTGGGCCAATTGAGATGATAGAAAATGTAAAGAATGTTTTAAATAAAAAACAAATAGATAATGCTTATGTGTATATGGAAAAAAGAATGGGATGTGGTCTGGGTGGCTGTAAGTCCTGCGCGGTAAAGGTTACTAAGGGATATAAACTTATATGTACGGAAGGGCCTATTTTTCAGTTAAAAGAGGTGAAATTTGGTTGATCTTTCAGTAAAATTAGGTGCCCTGGAACTGAAAAACCCTATACT
>CAYWUC010000205.1:0-1859 GCA_964461395.1 uncultured bacterium | reverse complement strand
TAGCGGAAAAGTTTTCAAAAGAATTATCGATCGATATAACGCAGATTGTAAGGGAATACTATGAAATTTTAGTATTGCGGGGTATTTCAAAATCCCCCGAGTCAGAATCTTTGATATTTAAAGGAGGAACCGCTTTAAGGCTGGTTTATAACTCTCCGCGCTTCTCAGAGGACCTCGATTTTTCCCTGACCAGGGATATCTTAAAAGGAAACTTTGAAAGCATGATAAAACAAATAATCTACCCATTCCCGGAAATGGAAATAACAGACCTGGCAAAAAAAAGATATACATATTTAGCTGAAATAAAAATAAGTCAGAATTATCTTACCCTCCCATTCAGGATAAAAATCGAGATTTCGAAAAGGTTACAAGAAAATTATAATTTTGAATTAAAGATGATAAAATCGCCCTGCTCAATATATTCCGTCCTATTCCAGGTGGCAACTACTGAACAGCTCTACAAGGATAAGCGATTATGCGTAAAAAACAGGAAAGAACCCAAGGATTTTTTTGACCTATGGTTTCTATCCGAGTTATTAGGGAAGAAATATGAACCAAAAACCAAAATAGACATAAAGATATTAAAAAGAGATTTAAGAAAATTTTTACCTACCGAGTTTTACAAAGTTATCGAGGTTTTATGAAAAGCTTTAACCTATTAAGAGAAATTGAAAAAATAGATCGGAATTTTTTTACCGTAGAAGACCTCAAAAAAATCACCGGTCTTAAAAGGAATTATTTATATCTTCAATTGAGCAGGTGGGTTAAATCGGGAATATTAGAAAGAATCACTCAAGGAATCTATGCGAACCCTAACGCTAATATAGAAATAGAGGAAGTGGCTTCTTTTCTTTATCCTCCGAGTTATTTATCTTTCGAAACCGCTCTGGCTTCTTACGGAATTCTTAATTTGGTGCCGTATACCCTGACTTTCGCGACCACAAGGAGAACAAAAACCTATAAAATTCGCGGGAAGGAAGTGCTTTTTCGACAGATTAAAAGAAGTTTATTTTTTGGATATAAAGAGAAAAAAGGAGCTTATATCGCCTTTCCGGAAAAAGCTTTCCTTGATCAGGTATATATGGTTAAAAAAGGGTTAGCCGCATTACCTATAAACGAAATCGATTTAAAAAAACTATCAAAAAAAGAAATAGAGAAATTGCTGCCGCCTTTCCCGGGTAATGTTCGGGACTTTACCGAAGAAATCGGAATTATTTAAAAATTATTCTCACACGGAGCCACAGAGAGCAGAATTGGATTAGAAGCAGTGCAGGTTAGCAACTCAGGGGATATGGATTAAGTGATAAGTGCTTTCTGTTTGTTACTCGAATCCTTGAATTCTCGCTTTGCTTACTGTTTTTCTTATAATACTAAGTAAATTCCAGTAGCTAGTACCCGGTACCTGGTATCTGAATTTGACACATGACTCAAGACACATGACTCTCGACTCGCAATTATTTTCTTTTTTTATTAATACCACTTAACCACTAAACAATTTAACGACTTAACTTAGATTCAGAGAATCTATTTCCATTGCGCCCCTTGACTAATAAGCCCTATTTTTTAAATTATATACTATGAGTATAAAAACAATGTACTATACAAGTAGAAAACCAAAGCCTCAAATTTCAAGCTCTAGCCCTTTTGTTATTTTATCGGAAAGATTTGAAAGTAACTTAATGATCTTTATATACAAACGTTTAATGCGGTTGCTTAATTATGGATGTGGGAAAAATGAAACTTTTTTCAGTGGCATCGATTGATAATCTCGTATCAGGTAAACTGTCTGAGATAAAAAAAAGGATAGAATCTAAGTCTGAGGACTATATTATGAATGTTGGGGAGGCTCAATTCATTGA
>CAYWUC010000204.1:0-1904 GCA_964461395.1 uncultured bacterium | reverse complement strand
ATAGTAATCTATTAAAGCTTTTGATAGTATTACACATCCGGGATCCGATTTTAATCCCTGTTGGTAAGTTTCCGTTGATTTCTTTTCTTCTCCGAAAGTTTCGTAAAGTTTTCCTAAATTAAAGAAATATTCACCAAACTCAGGCGCTAAAGACAGTCCTTCTTCCATGCAATCTATAGCTTTTGTAACTCTTCCTTTTCTTGCCATAATATAAGCATAATAAAATTCAGTATACGCTGTTTTTACTTTAATGTTTTCCAAAATTTCTAAAGCTTCTGTGTGTTTTTTCATTTTCAGAAAAATAATTGCTTTGTTTAAAAGAAGTTTTTCGTTGTCTTCTTCTTTCTTTAGAGCTTGAGACAAATAGTCAAGAGCTTTCTCAGTGTTACCTTTAAGTTCGTTTACCAGGTAAATGTTGTTTAAAGTCGAGGTTCTTTTTACAATTTTGAAGCTTTCTTTAAAACATTTTTCGGCTTCATCGAGGTCATCCATCTTAAAGCAAATAATCCCCTTGTAAAAAAGAGCTTCGGGATCATTGGGTTTTAATTCGAGTATTCTATGAAATTCCCTTAGGGCTTCATTTAGCATACCTATTTTCACAAAAGCAATACCTAAATTCCTATGTTCATCGATTCTGTCTTTGTCTTGTACAAGTGTTTCTCTTTCTATTTCAAGTTCTTTTAAAACTCCTTTCTTTATCAGTTCTGAAAGCAATTTTAAAGCTTTAAATTCTTCTATCGGAAGTATGTTGATTAAAGACGATAAAGTTTTTTCTCCATCGACTTTACTCAATATCATCTGTTCTTCTTCCGTTAATTCCGCAGTATCCTTTGCTTCAGGCGCGAGTATGAGTATGGAATCTTTATCCGGCAGAGAAGATGCCGCCAATTCATCTTTTAGTGCCGCGGATTCGAGTAAAACATCATCGATTTTAATAGAAACAGGCAATCCTTCCGGTTGATAAATTTCCCTCGATTCAAAAACAAAGTAGCCTTTTTCCCAACCGGATAGTTCTATTATCGCATCTCTCATTTGTTTTTTTATCTGTTCCCTTAGAGTTTTCTTATCAACCAATTCAAGCTCGAGGAAAAGTTCTCCCATAGGAGCGTTTTCTCTTTCCCTTTGAAGTTCTAAAACTTCCTTTAACTCTTTTTCCTCTATAAGTCCATGTTCTACGAGCATGGCCCCCAATCTGTCTTTTCTGTTCATCCAGTGAACATGTGTCAACTCTCCTCCATTCAAATATAGATATACTAAATTTTCTTCATTGGTTATTGCCAGTTCTCCTGTTTTGCTTCCGATTTGCAGCATTTGAAGGATATCTGTGATAGAGAGATCTGAAAGAGAACCTTTTATAGGCATTTTAGAAATCCTCTATAAGTCTGAAACTTTTCTCGTTCAAGTTCATCGTAATGGTTTTATGTAAATTGTTTATTTTTTCTTTTGAAATTTCTTCTTCGGGTATCAATTTTTTCTCTTTGACTTCAAGTTTCTTCCTTGCTTGTTCAGCCATTTTATCTTCTTCTTCTTCCAACTTACCGATTGTTTTCGCAAGCCAGTCAACTTTATCCGGATTGAAAAGGGCTTCTTCTATTTCCCGGTTTTCCTCTTTAGATATTATCGAATTCTTTATCAAATTTTCTATAGCTAACATTCCATATCGTTTTTGCAATTCTATAAGTCTTTGTATATCCGTTGTATATGATACAAATTCTCCGGTTAGCAAATCCAGGTTTTTATCTATTACCTTTTTTATTCTATCTGTATTAAAACCTTTCATTTTCCACACAAACATCTTGGCGCGATACTCATCACGAAGCGTTTCGGCTCTTTCTGTTTCAACAAATTTTTCCGGAAAACCTCTTTTTACATCTTGAATAAATTTTTCAAATTCGCCCGCCTGT
>CAYWUC010000203.1:0-5156 GCA_964461395.1 uncultured bacterium | reverse complement strand
TACTCGACATAGAAATGCCTAAGATGAACGGTATTGAAGCAGCGAAAGCACTACTTAATATCAATCCCGATGTTTCTGTAGTAATGGTTACAGCATTTAAAAGTTTAGATATCATAAGAAGTACGATGCGTGCGGGAGTATTCGACTATCTTGTTAAGCCAGTCTTTCCGGAAGAAATCGGAAGAGTTCTCGAAAAAGTTAAGGAAAGAAATTTTCTACTAAAAATAAAAAGAGATTACCAATTTGAATTAGAGAAAAAAGTTAAAGAACAGCGTGACAAACTCGAAGAAAAAATGCTGAACACCATAACCTCTCTGGTCAGAGCACTCGAAGCAAAAGACCCATACCAGCAAGGACATTCAAGACAGGTCAAAGAAATAGCTCTTTTAATAGCTGATGAATTGGAATATACAAAAAAAGAAGAAGCTATATTAGGATACGCGGCTCTGGTACACGATATTGGAAAAGTTGGGATACCGGATGCTATTTTGATGAAACCAAAAGATCTAACGGAAAAAGAATACAGTGTAATGAAAAAACATCCCGTTATAGGAAACTCAATACTTAGCCCGGCTATACGAAATAAGAAAATCTTAAATTGTGTTCTTCATCATCATGAACGATTCGATGGCACGGGCTTTCCGGACGGATTAAAAGGGAGAAAAATACCTGAATCCGCGAGAATTCTTGCGGTGGCAGATTCCGTAAGTGCTATGATTTCAAAAAGACCATACAGAAAGGGATTGAACAGAAAGTCTATCATAAAAGAAGTAAAAGAAAATTCTGGCACTCAATTCGATCCGGAATTAGCTAAAATTTGCTTAAAACTAATAAGAGCAGGAAAAATTAAATAACAAAAACAAATTGAACCACAAAGTACTCAAAGACATCAAAGAAAGAAATTAGTTTATACTAAATCCCAATCTTCAAATCCTAATTTTACCGCAGAAACACAGAAGTTTATGTAGAAGGGATTTCCCAATCCCGAGATAAAAGTAGAATTTGGGTCTCTCTCTAAGAACCCACGCAAAAGAATTTCAAATCCTTCCGGATTTGATACTTAGCATTTATCAAAACTTGACAATTATAAAGCCCATATTATAATAATTCTATCAATCCATATAATTAAGGGGGGAAAATGAAAAATGTTATACTGATCTTTACGTTAATTTCACTAACTAATATCAATCTTTACTCATTAAACAACTCAGAAATAATAGAAGAAAAATACGGGCCTGATCATGCGTCTTTTAACTCTGACAAAAAACTTAATAAGCTATACTTCAAAAAGAACGAAGTATTTAAAGCAAACAGAGGTACTAAATGGAATTCTTATCCCCTATCTGGCGGAGAGATGACTTCCATCGCAATAGACCCCAACAATCCGCAGATAGTATATGTGGGAACGCGTGACGCGGGTGTATATAAAACCACAGATGGAGGTACGTCATGGACTTCAACCCGTAATGGACTAAGTTTCTATCCTATAAGAAGCATTACAGTCGATCCAAACAATTCAGGGATTTTATATGCGGGCACAGATTACGACGGTATCTGGAAATCCGTTGATAGTGGTTCTACATGGTTTAAATCGAGTAATGGACTCGATGAAAGCCTAATCGCTTTCAATGCTATCATAGACCCACAAAACACCAATATCCTTTACACAGGTTTAGCGGGAGGAATAGCTCTTGTTATTGGAAATATTTATAAATCGACCGATGGCGGGGCAAATTGGGAACTGAGCGATGAAGGATTAACATCAGAATCAGAAGACTATAAGAATGGAGTTTTTTCTATAACTTTAAACCCGCAAAATTCAGCAATACTTTATGTGGGGACTAATTACAATGGAGCTTTCATGTCAACCGACAGTGGAAAAACGTGGAACGCTATTAATGATAGTCTTCCTTATTTATCGTATCCGGATTACTTACAATCCGTATACGCTATTACAACAAACCCTCATAAATCCAATCGCCCATACGCATTAATCGAGGGGATAGAAGGAGGTTACTACACTTTTAACATCGATAATTACTGGGAGAAAATCAATCAGGGATTTTCGCTCAGTACTAGCGGTATTAGTTCCGATTTACTTTTCCATCCCACAGATTCTTTAATTCTTTACAGTACAGGTTTATCGGGATTTTACAAAAGCGTAGACGGGGGAATTAACTGGGACGATAAACAAGCTGGTATCGAACGAATAGCTTTTTATAATGAATGTCCTGATACTATCTATGGTACAGTTTCCCAGAATTTATCAGTCGCCGGCGGAGTTTATAAATCCATCAATCAGGGAGAAAACTGGGATGAAGCCTCAAACGGCATTACCGCAAGAGCAATCAGAAGCGTTGCCATAGACCCCCAAAATATCAATAGAATATACGCGGGAACTGGAGATGGATATTTCTATTATTCACATGATGGTGGCGTAAACTGGAACCATGAAAGCTTCATCGGTTCTGAGATATATGATATAGAAGTAGATCATGCGAATTCCCAAAATATCTATTTGGGAATGTTCGGAGGATTTTACAAATCCTTTGATACCGGCAAAACTTTCACAGAAATAGACGAAATTTCGAATCCTTTATGCATCGATATTGCGCCTTCTATTTCGAGTGTTTTATTCGTCGGAAGTTCCTTAGGAAATGGAATATACAAAACTACTAACAGCGGAACTTCCTGGGTTAATAAAAATAATAATCTTCCCGAATTTGCTGAAGCGATTTGTCCGATTTTATCGATTGAAATAGATCCAAACGATACTTCGATTATCTGGGCAGGAACCCAATACGGAGGAGGCATTGTAAAATCCACAAACGGGGGAAACGACTGGATCAACAAAGGTTTAACCGATGAAAATTTTGTCGATTGTATTGCAATTAATCCGTATAACAGTGATGAAATTTTGGTCGGGGCGGGATATTCTTCCGGTAACATTTACAAATCTAATGATTGTGGAGAAAGTTGGGTAAAAAAAGATTCATCCATTGCTTTTGTTTTTGAAATCAAGTACGATCCGCGAAACCCACAGTTCGTCTACGCCGCGACTGAAGGGTACGGGGTGTTATGCTCGACAGACGGCGGTGAGACCTGGAATGACTATAGCTCTGGAATCTTTTATCCACTTGTTTATTCTCTGGATATTGCAGAGGGAGACAGCGCTCTTCTTATCGCGGGCAGTTACGGTTCAGGTATTTATTATATTCATCCCGAACTTTCAGGAATAAACGAACAAAAAGAAACCGAATTTTCTTTCTTACCCAAATCAACTCTTAAACTTTCCGGAAGTACAACCCTTATTGAATTCAATCTACCTAAAGCAGGTATAGCATCTTTAAAATTATACGATATTATGGGAAGAGAAGTTGCGAATATCCTAAACAAACAAAGACCCGCGGGAAGAAACGAGGTAAGCTGGAACAGTAAACAAATACCTGCCGGTATATACTTCTATAACTTAAAATTTGAAGGGATAAATAAAACCCAAAAGGTTACCTTTATAAGATAAGTAGTTACTATCTATACTATACATTTACGGAAGATAAAAGAATGTCTGACCCCATTTATACATTTATACCATTTATATTAACCTTTTAATTAAATCAAATTCTGATTCGCTATTTTTCATCTTTAATATTTTAAGAGTATATTAATTTTGCGCTTTTAAGTTTAAATTAAACATTAAAAACCCTTACAAAAAACTCCCTAATCCTTTCCCAAATCCTAATGTTTACTTTTTTTTAGTGGTGTCAAGTTCCTCGGGTTTGATATCTAAGGTTTTCTGAATATCGGAGGTAACAGGTACGTTCATCTTTAAGATTTTTTGCTTTACTTCTTCTTTAGGAGTACCTAGCATAATTTCACCGGAAGTTATACAATTGGCAGCCTGTTTTAAAGCTCTCTCGTTTCCCCTTATCTTATCTACGTTACTTTCTAAATAACTAAGAAGTTTCCTTGCAAAAGGCTCTATTTTTTTTATTTTCTCTGCGGGTTCATTCTTATTAATAGAAGAAAAAGCGGCATCTAAAAATTCTAGGGTACCAGCAATATAAATACTTTGCGGGAACTTTGTTAATAATTGATTACCATATTCTATCGTCTTTTCATCATTTATACGATTCCAAGCAGCTTTAAACTTTTTATATAATAACCATGCTTCTTTTTCTTTACCAGTTGGTTCTACAACAACTAAGAACAAAGTATCGGAATAGATCTTTTGTGACCAATCTTTTCCTTTATAGTAAAAAAGTGATAAGTAATACTTTCCAGGGCTAATATATTTATTTAAGAAACCGGCAGTAGCAAACCCAAGTGAACCAAATATACCTATAAGATTTACTTCATTAAATTTTACAGTATCTCCTGGCATAATTGTATCTACCGGAAATGTTGAATCTGTTACAATCTGTATCCCACTCATCTTTGCATGAGGCACTTCTCTTCCTTCAGAATTCTTCAAAATACCATCATTTGTCAATTTGATAAGTTCAGCATTTCGCTCAAAATATTCTATCTTTTTCCCCGTATTCACAATTTCCCATCTAACAAGAATATCTTCTCCCAGCAGGAAAGTATCTTTGTTAACGTACAAATTAATTTCGAATTGCGAAACGAGTAATAATAATGCAATCATTTAAAAAACCCTAACAAAAAACTCACTAATCTTATCCCAAATCCTAATGTTTAGTTTTTTTTAGTGTTATCGAGATTCGAGGATGAATCCGATTCTATATTTTGTTTTTCTTTTATTTTTTCTAATGCTTTTTCTGCCGCTTCTCGGACGGGATATCGTTTGCTCCTTGTTTCATTCCCTCCCCATCCAAAAGGATCATTGTTTTTCATCTCTTCAAGTCTCTTTAAAACCTTTGGATCATCAGGAAAATATGATAGTATTTTTACAGAAACCTCTCTTAATCCCCATGATTCATCTTCAGCCATCTTAAGGGCAATATTCTTAATATTTTTCTTTTCAGACTCCTTAATCTCATAATTATCTTGTTTTTCTTTTTCCAATATTCCCATAAATACAGAAGAAATGCCTTCATAATGATCGAGACAAAATCCCTCTGCGGTATTTCTATCCACTAATTTTGAATAAGTACTTTTAAGTTTCTCTCTCATAGACGACAACTCTTCAAGATATT
>CAYWUC010000202.1:0-2233 GCA_964461395.1 uncultured bacterium | reverse complement strand
TCGAGGCGGACGTTTATCGCGTCGCTCCCCGATACCATCTCTCCAGTTGTATCCGCTTACAAAATTTCCCCCAGGCCAGCGATAAACAGGCGCGTTCAGTTCTTTTAATAAGCTTATTACATCTTTTCTCCATCCTTTGATATTATCCGCGGGCATCAGTGAAATAGTTCCGATTTTAAATTTTCCTTTATTTTTAGTGAATATCTCTATCTCTACATCCCCGCACGACGCGGGAGCAACAAATTCCAGAGGATATTCTTTATATTCCGAAGATAAATTTTTAATCTCTTTAGATAATGTTTTACCTTTTTTTAATACAAGTTGTACAGTTATAGGAGCGCACTTTTTCTCTCCGGCAAGAATTATTCTCCCCGTGTATTTCTGACCTTTCTTCAAAGTAAGCCACGACTGTTTAATACCGGTTCTTAAATTGTTTTTATTTCCATGGATAACAGGAGAATATTTCCCCGTATATGGATTAATAGAATCCATTGTAACTGTTCCTTCCGGACCCATTACTTGCCAGGGCGAAGCGCTTAAACATCTATAATAGTCTGTATCCCAGTAAGGTTCGTTCCTGTAAGACCAGGGATCGAATTTGTCTGTGATTTCGTAATAAAATTTGCGGTCTTCCAGCATCTCAGCCCAAAGGCCGCCGTATATACATTTTCCCAGATGTTCGATGAACTGACCGTAGATGTATTCAGAGATTGGTTCACCTCTTTTTTCAGTATTAATTTTAATAGATGCATTCGCAAACAAAACTGACGGCAGCAAAAAGATTAAGGTACAAACAAGTAAAAAAGATTTCTTATTCATCTTTACTCCTTTTTAATTATTGTTTTCTTGTCTGGAAAGTAAGAAAATCCGGTTATATTGTCAAGGAATTTTTTAACCACGAAGGCACTAAGACACAAAGTTTTTATTTATTTGTTTTGACTCACGACCGGAGACTTACGACTCAAGACTCAGTTAAAAACCCTTGACTTTTTTAAAAAAACTATTATGATACATATAAGAATATAAGAATTTACTTATATGAAAAAAGGTGTTGGAAAATGAGAGATGAAGTAAAAAAAATGGCAAAAGTTTTTAAAGCATTAGGCGAGCCTACCAGGCTCAGAATAATAAAAATTCTCGCGTCTGAAGGCGGATATTTCTGCGTTGGGGCTCTCGCGAAAAAGCTCGGCATCTCCCAGCCTGCCGTATCCCAGCATCTAAAGGTTTTAAAGGAAGCGGGAATCCTGGACTCAAAAAGAATGGGTTATCACGTCCACTACTATGTAGACGCCGAAAACTTTAAAATCCACAAAGAAAAAATAAACGAACTTATGGAAAAAGCATTCGAAAAACGCAGGGGTTCGAAAAACGGAAAACGCCTTCACTCTCAAGAATAAAGGAATAAAAAATTTTTGTTTATATTATAAGTATATATGCATAAACTTAAAAGGAGGTTTTATGAAAAAATTGTACATGTCTTATCTTATCTCCGTACTGGTTGCGCCTGTTATCTTCTGGTTCTACCTCGTTTTCGGTTTTGTCTGCGCCCCAAGAGCCGTTGTTTTTGAGGTTGTAACCGGAGCATTGTCATTAGGTCTTTTGACATTGGCATATAAGAGCAAAAAGGTTATTATGTTCTTATTGCCGCTTATCGTACCTGTCTTTGTCATTATCTCGTCTCCAATAATCATGGTTAATAGATTGGGCGCGGAAAAATTTTTAAGTCAGAGGTTGCCGGCCTACTCTACATTTGAAGTTTTCGCGATATTTCAGGTAATCCTGATTTCGGTTTTGATTGGCATGAATAAACAGATAGAAAGATAGACGGAGTATGTTTAACGTAAAAAATCAAAAAAGGAGAAGCGATATGAAAAACCGGGATAAACTCTCAGTACCTGTGATTTACATCAAGGCGGTTGTTGCTTTGATGTTTATCCAATTGGTGCATAAAGCAGTTCGGGAAATACCCCACGTTTTGCGGATGACTCGTATATTTCCAAAAGTAGGGTTAATCTTTTATACCGCCTTACTTATAGCTGGGATAATTGGCGTTTTTCGCAGGTTTAGATGGGGTCTTATCTTTGGTATGATCGGGGGTAGCTGGATGATTCTTCAACCTTTCCTGGTTCACGGGATAATGAGGGTACCGCATTTAAACGGAATCTGGTGGTACCCGATATTTCCTATTACTCAGGGGGGTCTGATTATTTATTTTTCACTACTTACATGGAAA
>CAYWUC010000201.1:0-12036 GCA_964461395.1 uncultured bacterium | reverse complement strand
AATATAAGTTCTGAATTCTTATTGGTTGTTATATTTAAAGAAGAAGCTTTATTGGGTTTCGTTAGAGTTTTATCTGAGAGACTTGTTCTTAAATTGAAGAAGGAACTGAAAAAGAAATACCCGAAAAAGGGCTTTTCAGTTAAGGGGATAGATGGGAAAAAACTTATGGAAGATTTATTTGGATAATGAAAAAGAAAATTATTATTCTGGTTTCATTGATAATATTTTTTATATTCCTGAATTTTCTGACGGATTTTGTAATTGTTAAAGTTCAAAGTATCGTGGAAAGAAAAATACTTACTGTTCTTCCCGAAAGTAGTTATATAAAAGAATTAAAACTTGAAGGATTAACGGGTATATCCGCGGATTCGCTATATATTAAAGATATTGGATTATTCCCGGGTATAAACATTTCTTATTCTCCTTTAGGTTTAATGAGACGCAGGGTTAAGAAAGTCGCCCTTTCTTCTCCTTCGATTGTAATACCCGAGCAAGAGGAAAGTGGCACAGGAGTTAGTGGAGAAATCAGTATTTCAACTCTGTTTTACGTTGAAGAATTCGAAATTTCGAAAGGTAATATAAAGTACAAAGGGCATGAAGCTCTTGTAAATGGTACAGGAGAAGTTTTCTCTACCAGTAGGGGTGAAATAATTTTAGATGTTCCGAAACTCTGGGGAAAGATAGATAGTATTCCTTTCTCTATAGAAAAGATAAATATCTCTGTGGCTGGTAGAATATCGAATATTAATGTAAAAGAAGTTAATATGGGGGATTCGAAATTAAAGATTAGTAGTGAAGGCGATGGGGCTATTATGGGAGAAGGGAGAATACACATGACGGATTTAAACAGGATGTTTGGTATAGACGGAAAAGGTTTTATAGATATCTTTTTTGTTTATGATTCCACTTTAACCTATAATGGTGAGAGTAAGGTTTTGAGTATAAAAGATTTTAACTTGCCTCTGTTTACATTTTCGGGAAAGGGAGATTCCGTTAATGTGAAAGGAGAAAAGCTTTTTGGTTTTGTGAATTTTGGGAAAGCAATTTACGGGCAGATTGAATTATTCGATTTTGATTTTAGGCAGATAAACGTGGAATACCCCAGTTCCAAAGTATCCGGATTAATTGGTTTTTCTTATGTGAATAAAGATACTATTCATATTGCCTCGGATTTACAAGGAGAATTACTTGAATGTCCGCTTGAAGATTTTAATCTTGATTTAACTCTAAGAGGAAAAGAAATTTTCGTGGATAGCTGTGAGTGCTATTTTAATAAAGGAGAGATTTTCTTTTCCGGAGTGTACGGAGAAAGAATCGATGGTAATTTGCAAGTTAAGAATTTGGATGTTTCTCCTTTGACCGCGTTTTTAGGCATCGAAGTTTCCTCGGTATTGGATTTAGGATTATCTCTTCACGATAAAATTTACGGAGCTTTTTCTTTAGGAGATTTTACTTATAAAGGTGTGGATTTTAAATCCATAGAAGGTAATGTAAATTTGTCCCAGGGAAAAGGGACATTTCCCGGAGTTATAAGTTTCGTCTCCAAGGATATTTCTTTTAAAAAAAGAAAGGTCTTTGAGTTTGGAAAATCGAGTTTGGAAATTCAAGACGGGAAATTAGATATAAAAAGTATCTTTAAGAGTAAAAATAGAAACGTAGAGGGACATTTGTCTTTAAACGCGGATACAGTGGAAGTTGAATCGCTTAGTTTTGTATATTCAGGGGGATGGCTTTCGCTTAATTCTCCTTTTTCTTTTACTTACAAACATGATTTCAGTATTGAAGATATTAGATTTAAAGGTAACAAAGGAGAAGATTTTAGAATTAATAATTTCTCTTTATCTGCCAGCGGGATAAAAGGAGACTTGGATTTAATGGGATTTAGACCGGAAATTTTAAGTGAGTTTGGGCTTGTTGCACATTCTTTTTCCGGGAATATTTCGAGTAAAGTCTATGTTAGTGGGGAACCCGGTTCTCCTGTATTGGATTTTAAAGGAGGAGGTAAGATAAAAGCCGGAGAAATAAGTATCGGAGATTCATTGAATTTTGATATAAAATTTAAAGACAATGTATTCTCTATTTCCAATTTATCGGTAATCGAAGGGAAAAATATTTCAACTTTTGAAGGAAAGATTCAACCGGAAAATCGTTCTATCAATTTGGCTATTCGCTTGCGGGAAGCCGGAGCCTGGATATTTTACCCTGTAGGAGAATATCTTACTGCTGAGGCGGCTTCTGTAAATGGGAAACTGAAAATTGCGGGGACTTTTAAAGATTTTAAAATTTATGGTGATATAAATTTACAGGAAACTGATTTGTTAGTAAGAGGCCCGGGGATAGCAATAAAGAAAATAAATGCCGAGGCTTCTTTTGCCGGATACGATGGAAAATTAAAAAACTTCTCTGCTTTATTGGACGAAGGAAATATAAAAGCGGATGGATTATTCAAGTTAAGAGACAAAGGTTTTGATATAAACTTATATCTGGAAAAAACTCCGATTACCTGGGATGATATTAACGCGACGGTAGACGGAGACCTGTCAGTACGAAAAGACAAGCAAAATATCCTGGTAGAAGGAGATATTGCTTTGAATAGGGCTACAATTACGATGCAATTTAAGAAGCAAGAAAGGAAAGCGGGCGGACGTCCTTCAAATCTTTTTTTAGATTTAAATTTTGATGCCTCACAGGGTAATGTTTGGATAAGAAACGACCTGGCTAATATTGAGCTTGCCGGTAAAGTAGGGGTGAATTATGAAGGGGGGCCATTGTTGGTTTCGGGCAATTTGGAAGTTAGACAGGGTATGTTCTACTATCTTTATAAAAGTTTCGAAGTTACGGAGGGGGGATTTAATTTCAATCAGTCTCCGGAAATAAACCCAAATATTAATGTCAAAGCATTTACTCTTATTTCTTCAAATTCTGGGGAAAGAAACGATCAGGATACTGTATTTCTTGCGGTTTCCGGAACCATGAAAACTCCCCAGTTTGATTTATATTCTAAATCTTCTCTATCAAAAGCTGAAATAATGACCCTGCTTTCCTTGAATCTTGAGTGGGAAGATTTAACTTCCGTTAAATCTATAGAGCAATCGGTTAAAGAAACAGCTTTTAATTATTGGGTAAGAAAAACATTAAACCGGAGATTAAAGGAAGAATTCGGAATCGATGTTCTGGAAATGCAGGGTGTTAGTGGACACTATGAATTTGTTGTCGGGAAATATGTTACGGATAAGCTGTTTGTCAAGGCCAGAACCGATGTTCAATCTTATGGAATTTCAGAGATTCAGGCGGAATATAAATTAAAAAAATGGGGTTATATAACGGCTGAGAAGGATTTCCTCGGAAAAACCAGATTTCTGTTTAATTTTGAATGGAGATATTAAATTGTAAATGGCTTTTAGCTTTTGGCCTTTCGCTGTTAGCTAAGTAAGAAAATTTGTGGTATTTGTATTCTTTGTGGTGAAATTTGGGTGTTGGGGGTTAGGTTTATGCCAAGAGCGAATAGCCAATAGCTAATAGCCGGGGTATATAAATAGGGGTGTTGGGTGGTAAGAGGATTGACAAATAGAGTTTTTTTAGTAAAAATATATACGTGCCCCTGTAGCTCAGTGGATAGAGCACCGGTTTCCTAAACCGGAAGTCGTAAGTTCGAGTCTTACCAGGGGTATATAATAATAAGTTGAATTGTTGAAGGGTTGATTAATAAGGAGAATAAACTGCTATAGGGGAGGCAATCAACTTATCAAGGCTGGGTTAATAACATACATAAAGGGGGAATAATGTCTAAACACAGAAGTAAAGATTTAAAACACGATGAATTTAAGGAAACTATCGAAAATATAATAGTTTTTTATGAACACCATAAAAAAACTGTTTTATGGGTGGTGGGGGGAGTCGCTGTACTTCTGATACTTTTCTTGACATACAATAATAATAAACAAACAAAAGCGTTTAAATCCAAAGAGATATATAATATAGGTGTAATGCTTTACAATAACGGAAATTTCAATCAGGCAAGGGAGAAATTCAATACAGTGGTCGATAATTATTTAGGCACTGTTTTTTCTAACCGTTCTACATTTATGTTGGCTAACATAAGTTATAAGGAAGGTAATTTGGAAGAGGCGCTCAATAAATTTCAGGCTTTCGTTAATGGAAAGTATGACGAGCTTTTTACCCCAGGCGCGTATCAGGGAATAGGACAGTGCTACGAACAGATGGGAGATATGGAAGGGGCTATTGAAAATTATAAGATTGCCACTCTGAAATTTCGGAATAATTCTTTAAAATCGGAATGTATGATGAGCCTTGCCCGTCTTTATTTTGCTACGCAGAGAATGGATGAAGCGGAGAATATTTATAAAGATATACTCGAAATTTCAAAAGACCCTTTTATGATTGAGAAAGCAGAAAAGAAATTAAAATCGATACAGGTTCAAAGAGAACTTAATGAATGAGATTTTATTAAAGAAAATAAGAAAAAGTATTACCGAAAAAAAACTCGATGCGGTTATCGTAACCGATATTTATAAGATTTTTAGCCTTTTGGGTATCGATTTATCCTTTAATATAATTGAAGTCGGGTTTTATCTACTTGTAACTAAAAAAGAGTTATTTTTAATAGGGGATCCTTTTTCCTTTTCTTTAGTGAAAGTTCCAAACGGGGTAAAAACAAGAAAGACAGATATAAAAGGTATAAGGGAAGAAGGTTTTTCTCCTTTGGGTGAATTAAGGGAACTTCTCGAAAAACTAAAAGTGAAAAAAATAGGTTCTTTTGATAATATAAAATTGTCAAAACTCAGAATAGTCGAAATTTCCGACCCTTTTACCGGTTTTTTCCTGATGCCGGGTGAAGATAGAGTAGCTGTTTTAAAAGAAAATGCTTCAATTTGTGAAAAAGTGTTAAAAAAAGCTTTACGGGCGTTAAAAGATGGAATTTCTGAAATTTCTTTAAGGAATATTATAGATGAGGAAATATATAAGGAGGGTGCGCAAAGGAGAGCTTTTCCTACAAAGGTAATTTTCGGAAAAAACACTTCCAATCCATTTGCTTTGAGTAATAATGAAAAGTTAAAGAAAAATGATACGATAATAATTAATTTCGGAGTTATACGTTTGGGGGTAGGTATAGAAATCGCGAGAACTTATACCTGGAAAACTACGGATAAATTTTTAAAGAGAACATACGAGGATATAACGGGAATATATAGTAAATATTTATCCTTTATATCATGCGGAAAAATAGCCAAGGAAGTTTACAATTATGTGCTTGAGCTTATAAAAGAAAAAGGCTATGAGAAAAATTTCCTTCCGCCTGTAAACGCGCCTCTTACTCTCAGCGGAAAAGCGATGAATATTTCAAAAAATGCTAAATTTATTATAAAAGAGGGGACCATTCTTTATCCTCAATTGAGTTTATATTTTCCCGGAAAATTTGGCGTAAGATTTCAGGATGTTTTTTATCTTTCCGGAAAGAACTTTAATCTTACCAATTTCTTCAATAAGGGAGAGGCAAATGATATTTCCGATAAAATCGGAAAGCCGTGTTAGACGATTTCCGGTTGTAACCGTTTCTCTAATAGCTATAAATGTTTTAGTATTTCTTTTTAGCTTTCCCGCTATGAATAGGCAGGAAATGGCTATAAGAGAAAAAGGATTTGAACTTCGGGAGATTGAATATAGGACGTTCTCGGCTGAAGACCCTTCTGCTATAATTGAGTATGCAAGTGAGTACGCGAAAGACCCGGTAGGTCTAAGAGAAAGAATTGAAAAAAGGGAAATATTTATGTCGGATGAATTGTGGGAAGAATGGAAGAAGGTTTATGATGAATATCAGGAACTCAAAAATAAAAGTATCGCAAGCAAATATGGATTTGTATCGAACAATTTCGATCTTTCAACATTGATAACTTCTATGTTTCTTCATGGAAGTATTATGCATCTTTTAGGTAATATGTGGTTTTTATGGCTGGTAGGATTAAACGTAGAAGACGATTGGGGAAGACCTTTCTTTCTTGTTTTTTACTTGTTGGCTGGTGTTGTGGCGGCTTTACTTTATGCTGCTATGACTCATTCGAATGTGCCGTTAATCGGTGCTTCCGGCGCTATAGCGGGGGTAATGGGGGCTTTCGCGGTTCAATACTACAGGTCTAAGATATATTTTCTGTTTATATGGTTTTTTCCCTTTATTTTTAGAATTTTCCCTCTTTATGCGTGGTTTTATCTTCCATTGTGGTTTGTAACTCAATTGTTTTATGCTATATATTTGTCTGATAATTCACCAGTTGCGTTCTGGGCACATGTCGGAGGTTTCGGTTTCGGGATTTTTGTTGTGGCAATCCTTCGATTTAGCGGGCTTGAGAGAAAATATTTAATTCCGCTTGTAAATGACACGTTAAACTTGATGGATTCGGATTTCAGTAAAGCGGTTGAAGCACGAAGTACAGGTGATACTGATGAAGCGGAGAAACATCTTCAGGAAATATTGCACCGTGAACCTTCCAATCTTGATGCGGCCAGGGAACTGATTGATCTTTATATCAAGGAAGGCAAAAAGAAGGAAGCCAGTTCGGTTGCCAAAGAAACGTTTAGGATGCTTAGGATGGAAAAAAGAGAACCGGAAGTTATATTAAATTTTTATGAAGGAATTTTAGAAGAGAATAAACTTATTTCGGCCCTTAGTCCGTATGATTTTTACTTTATTTCTCAGATGTATACAAAGCAGGCACAACACGGTGAAGCGGCGAAAGTGCTTGCTGCTGCTTACAAGGCAAACAGGGAAACGAACGATGCTCCATACATATTACTTCGTTTAATTAAAACACTTGCAGAGAGCGGGAATCAAAAATTTTTTAAAAAAGCTCTTCGTGAAATGCAAATAAGATTTCCTGAGATGAAGAATAAAACAATTGCTGTATTGAGGCAGGTTAAGAATGGACAGAAATAAAGCTCTGGAAATATTAAAAATTAAATTGAACAACGATAGAATGATAAAGCATAGTTTTGCGGTTTCTGCCTGTATGGAAGCGTTAGCCAACAGGTTTGACGAGAATGAAGACAAATGGAGCCTCGCGGGACTTTTTCATGATATAGATTACGAGGAGACAAAGGACGAACCTTTAGAACATGGAATAAAAGGAGCTAAATATTTAGAAGATTTTGGGGTCTCTTCGGATATATTATATGCGATAAGAGTACACGCCGGGAATGCCGAACCTAAAAGTAAGATGGATATAGCACTTTTAACAAGTGATGCTCTATCCGGTCTTATAGTCGCGGCTGCTCTTGTGAATAAAGAGGGTTTGAGAGGAGTAGATACGGATTTTGTATTGAAAAGATTTGAGGAAAAGAGATTTGCGGCAGGTGCTAATAGAGAAATTATCCGAAGGTCCGAAGAAATGGGTTTGAAGTTAGATGAATTTATTTCGATCTGTCTCGAAGGAATGAAGGGTAGGGCAAATGTTCTTGGTCTTTAATTTGTTGATAAGCTTTTATCCTGAAGCAAGATTTGATTCTTTAATGATTCCCAAAGAGGATGAATGGTTTTCTAAAGATAAATTTCACCACTTCGCGCACTCAGCCGCGATTTCTTCCTCTATATATCTTATTGCGAATAATATAACGAGAACGGACGATAATACATCTTTTTATATCTCCTTCTCTGTTTCTTCTCTTATTGGTTTATCAAAAGAGATAAAAGATAGTAAAGACAAAAAGGGAACCGCTTCTTCGAAAGACCTTATATTCGATATCGCGGGTGTTTTATTTGGTATTCTTTTGGTGTCTATCGGAGGCTCATAACGTTAAGGCTTGTATAGTACCTAACCGTTATTGGGTAGTTGGGTTTTTATACTAGTATATTATAGACGCAGAATTTAAAAATTAAATATCAAAATGGAGGAAACAATAAATAAGCTCTTTGCTTTTGGCTGTTGGCTTTTAGCTCTTTTAAAAATAAAAGCTAAAGGCGAAAGGCTAATAGCTAACAGCTTGACTTCTTATAATTTGTCATTTTGCTTTTTAATTTTTAATATTTTATTTTTTTTGAATTTCCTCATTCTTCTCAATGAGGTCGATTCTCTGTTTTACACATACTGAAGTACGACGACCATCTTCGGGGGTATTAATAGTAAAGTCTACCAATTTATCGACAGTGGTTTTTGCTACATTTACTCGGGTATCGGATGAACCGTAATATATAAAGAGTTCACCGTTATCACGTGCCACCCATCCATTACTGAAGACTACATTACTAACGTCACCCAGGCGTTCACTATCACGTGGGGCAAGTAATTGTTGTCCCGGTCTATAGATTATTTTTTCGGGGTATTCCAGATCGGTCATGAAACAATAAAGAACATACCTTAATCCTGCCGCGGTGTTTCTGACTCCGTGAGCCAGATGAAGCCATCCTTTTTCCGTTTTTATAGGGGTAGGGCCCTGACCGTTTTTTGATTCTGTGATTGTATGGTAATCACGTTTATCGATAATAATTTCTTTGTCGATGTTCGCATGCGCTATACTTTCAGAAAGACCCCATCCTATACCCATTCCCGAACCTGTTTCTATAAATCCCTCCATGGGTCTTGTATAAAAAGCGTATTTTCCGTTTATAAACTCCGGATGCAAGACTACGTTCCTTTGCTGTGAAGAAGGAGATTTTAAATCGTCTAATCGCTCCCATATTTTTAAATCTTTGGTGCGGGCTATACCAGCCTGAGCGATCGCGGAAGACAAATCTCCTTTCGGAGCATTCGGGTCTTTGCGTTCCGTACAGAAAATACCATATATCCAGCCGTCTTCATGTTTTGTGAGGCGTATATCATAAACATTGTCATCCGGGTTTTCGGTTTGCGGCATATCTATGGGATATTCCCAAAATCTGAATTGATCTACACCCGTTGGACTCTCCGCTACGGCGAAGAAAGATTTTCTGTCGTCCCCTTCAACTCGAGCTACAAGAAGGATTGTTCCGTTTAACTCGATAGCTCCGGAATTAAAAACCGAATTGATTCCTAAACGCTCTAAAAGATATGGGTTAGTATTGTAGTTTAGATCAAAACGCCAGGTAATAGGTACATGGTCTCTTGTTAGAACAGGATATTTGTAACGGTTATAAATGCCATGGTCTTCTTCTATTTGTTCATTTTGTTTGTTAATCAACTCTTCTTGTTTTTTGAAAAGTTGTTTAACTTTTTCATCGAATGTTTTTTTGCTCTTGTCAGACATTCAGGCCTCCCTCTGAATTTAAGATGTAATATTTGATTTATTATTTGCCAAAGGTATATATTTTTCAAAACTTGTCAAGACGAAAGAAACTAGGCTATTGGCCTTTAGCTTTTAGCTTAGGAAAAGAGTTTGTATTGTTTGTGTGTTTTATGAGGAGGTAGGGTAGGTTTAATGCGAAAAGCCAAAAGCGAATAGCTAATGGCTTGGGTGTGTGTTGTGTCGTAGGTTTTCAATTTTCTTCTAAAAGTTTGCTTACAGCTTTGGATAATTCTTCTGAATCGTACGGTTTGATTATTATACCTTTAAATCCATGTTTCTTATAATTTGCAAGAACCGGGTCATTGGAATATCCGCTTGATACTAATGCTTTAACATTAGGATCTAATTCGATTAATTTTTTAATGGTTTCTTTTCCTCCCATTCCGCCGGGAACTGTTAAATCCAGAATTACCGCGTCGAAAGATTGTTCGGTTCCTAACTTTTCTTTATATTGTGCCAGCGCTTCTTCTCCTTCCGTTACAGGTTCTACAGTATATCCTAATCTTTCTAGCATTCTTGATAGAGCGTGTCTGACGATTTTTTCATCGTCCATAAGCAGTATTCTACCTTCTTTTTTGTGATTCCTTGATTCTTTTTTTGATGGTTCGGATTGTTTTGTTTCTCCTGTGGTTATTGCCGGCAGATAAATATAGAATGTGGTTCCGGCTCCGAGTTTTGAATCTGCTGTGATGTATCCATTGTGCTTTTCGATAATCGAAAAAGTTGTAGCCAGTCCGAGCCCACTGCCCTTTTGTTTAGTCGTAAAGTAAGGATCAAAAATCCTTGACAAATGTTTTTTTGCGATTCCTAAACCTGTATCCTCTATGGTTAATTTTACATATTTACCTTCTTTAAGTGGTAATGTAGTTTCCTTATTTATTATTGTGTTTTCAAGACTTATTCTTATTACTCCTCCCTCCGGCATTGCCTGATCGGCGTTTATAATAAGGTTACTTATTACCTGGCTAAGTTGATTTCTGTCAGCCTGCACTTTCCAGATATTCTCAGGGAATGTATAAAAGCATTTGACGTTAGAGCCTCTCAGATTAAACCCTGCTGTCTCTTCTATTATATGTGAGATAAAGGTTTCTTCGATTATAGGAACCCCGCCACTCGCAAATGTGAGTAACTGTTTGGTTAAATTTTTTGCTAAATTTGTTGCTTCCTTAGCTTCATTTAGAATTTTAACAAGTTCTTCGTTATCGCTTGCTTCGAGTATCGCAAGCGAGATATTCCCTATGATACCGCTCAAAAAGTTATTAAAATCGTGTGCGATGCCTCCCGCCAGTATACTTATAGATTCAAGCTTCTGAATTTTTTGCCTTTCTTCTTCTATCTTTTTTTGTTCTGTAATATCGTGGGCAAATACGAATATATACTCTTTCTTGCTAAAAATTTGGTAGTTGGCGAGGATATCTGCGGGATAAGTACTTCCGTCTTTTTTTATATAAGAAGACTCAAATTTAATTGTTTTTTTCTCCTTCAGACTTTTGATAAAATCTTTCATTTTCTCTTTAGTCATTTCCGATACTATTTGACTCCAGTTGATAGACGGTAGTTCTTCTTTTGCGTATTCTAAATCTTTAAAAGTAGATTGATTGGCAAACAGAATTTCACCGGAGAGAGATAATAGCATGGTAGATTCTGAAGCATTATCGATAGAATATCTTATTAATTTAAGCTGTTCTTCTGTATCTTTTCTTTTCATAACGTTTTCGATAGTCGAAGGTAAAACCTTTAGATAATTACCTGCGTTATCTTTTATTATATAATCATAAGCGTTTTCCTTCATCGATTTAACGGCAGTTTCTTCATTTCCGAGACCCGTAATTATAACTACGGGTTCGTCTGTGTTAAGTTTTAGAATATCGAAAGCATTTCCGTCTTTAAGTTTGAAATCTTGAAGTATTATATCGAAGGATTTTGATTCTAATAGTTCTTTGCACTCTGAGATTGAATTTGCTATATCGATATCATAAGGAAGTTTGTTTTTATCGATAAAACGTTTGAACGCTTTTTGGTCAAGTTTATTGTCTTCTACGTAGAGAATCCGGTATTTCTTTTCTTTCATTATGGCGATTCCGATAGTGTCCAATACAACTTAATTGTTCTAATCACTTCGACAAAGTCTTTATAGCTTACGGGTTTCATCATGTAGCCGGCAATACCGAGATTGAAACTATCCATTTTGTCTTCGTCTTCCTTTGATGTCGTCAGAATTACGACGGGAATTATTTTCAGTTTATCATCTTCTCTAATAATCTTTAAGAATTCTATACCATCCATTCGGGGCATCCTCAGATCTAAAAGAATTAAGCCGGGATGTTTCCCTGTATCATTTTTTAGATATTCTAAAGCTTCTTCTCCATTGTGGGTTACAATAAGAGGGTTTGTAACACGCAGATCTTTAAAAGATCTTTGTACACTTCTTACATCTATTTCATCATCTTCCACTAATAATATTGTTTGTTTACCGTTCATATTCATCTCCTTATTTTTATACATAAAAGAACCATTCCAAAACCTAAGCAATTGAACACTAAAACTTTAAAAAATAAAAATGTTCAAATAAGAAAACATTAGTAAAAATTATTTTACTACATTCCTTTTATGTTGTTTAGGCAGGGTAAAATAAAAAGTAGTACCCTTTCCGATTTCGGATTCGACCCATATTTTGCCTTCGTATAAATCTATTATCTTTTTGACTATCGTAAGACCAATGCCTGTGCTTCCGCCTTTTGGTGCTGAGCCTAAGATCTGGAATAT